>JASMLY010000041.1 GCA_030748455.1 Phycisphaerales bacterium
TAATCTCATCCATCTTGATTTTGCTCGCGTAGATTTGAAACAAGTTGTCACGATTACGATGTCATTGAACATTACTGGCCAGCCGACTAACGCTACTGCCACTGGAGCAGTTCTTGAAATACCAAGACCAGAGATTGAAATCGAATGTATGGTGAAAGACATCCCTTCTTCCATCGATGTTGATCTCACAACTGTCGAAGATGTCTTCACTATTGGTGATTTAGAATTGCCAGATGGTGTCAAAGCGATTCTTGACCCTGAACGACACATTGCTCACGTGACCTTCGTCCAAGAAGAAGTAGAAGAGCAAGAAGTTGCTGAAGGAGAAACCATGGAAGAAGAAACTGAACAAGAATCACCTGAAGTTATCAGTGAAGCAACTTCAGAAGATTCAACCGAAGAGGCGAGTGAATAATGAAACTCATCGTCGGTCTTGGAAATCCTGGCTCAAAATACAACCGAACTCGGCACAATGTTGGGTTCGAAGTTGTTGATAGCATTGCAAGGCAACTTGCACCTGGCGAGCCCGCGACATCCAAGTTTGACGCTGTGGTCATTGAAACTCGAGCAAATGGCGAAAAGGTACTTCTCATGAAACCACAACAATTCATGAACAGGAGTGGCAATCCCATTAAACAAGCAATTTCTTTTTACAAGGCAGATCCAACCGAGGATTTGCTTATTGTTGTAGATGACATCCACCTACCCTGCGGTTCAATTCGTCTTAAAAACAATGGAACAGCAGGTGGACACAATGGTTTAACTGATGTCACAAACCACCTTGGAGGTGGCGAGTGGGCGCGGCTCCGGATAGGAGTTGATGAACCAGGACTAATTCCACAATCAGACTACGTACTTGGCAAGTTTACTCCTGATCAAAGGGAAGTAATCGAACCAACTCTATCTCGTGCAGTCAACGCGGCAATAATGTGGATTGATTGCGGGATAGATGAAACAATGAACAAATTTAACGAAACTCAAAATTCAGAAACTACGAGGTAATACTATGAGTAATCAACGAACAGGATTGTATGAAGGGATGTTCCTCTTCCCACAATCAGCAACTGCAAATCTGCAAGAAGCAATCGACCACTTAAAAGGAATACTTGACAAGTGTGGCGCAGAAATCATTAACTTCCGCAAGTGGGACGAACGCCGCCTTGCATATGAAATCGATGGGAATAAACGAGGCGTATACTTCTTGGTCTACTTTAAGTCGCCAACTTCAGCAATTAGCGATCTAGAGCGACGTTGCAATCAATCAGAACAATTGCTCCGAATGATGGTCACACGTGCAGAACACATTCCAACTGAATTAATCGAAGCGAATGAAGGTGCTCAAGATCTCGCAGACGAAATTAAACTTCGAGGCGAAAATACATCTGAAAAAGGGACTTCTGCAGGAAGCACAGTCAGCAGAAAAGAAGACCAAGTCGACCAAAGCCCAACTCCTGAGCCAGAAATAGCTGAAAATGCTGCAAATGAAGTGGCAGAAGAAGTTGCAGAGGTCGCTACCGAAGAACCAAGCGAAGCGTAACGAAAAAAAGCAACGAAGATCGATCTTCCTGTTTTTTCTGGTAGAATCACAAGTCGGAGAAACATTATGGCTACATATAACAAAGTCCTCATCATGGGCAATCTCACCCGAGATCCCGAACTAAAGCAAACACCAAGCAACCAATCTGTTGCACAAATCGGTATTGCTATGAATCGCAAATTTAAAGATCGTGAAGGCACACTGCGTGAGGAAACAACGTTTGTCGACTGCGAAGCTTGGGGTCGAACAGCCGAAGTTATGTCCCAATACCTCTCCAAAGGAAAGCCAGTGTTTGTTGAGGGTCGGCTAAAACTTGACCAATGGCAGGACAAAGATGGAAACAATCGTTCTAAGCTCAAAGTTGTGATTGAAAGTTTCCAATTTATTGACTCCAAAGGTGGACAATCGTCCACTCCTCCGACTGCGGGTGCTGCAACAACTGCTGCTCCTCCAGTAGACGACATCCCATTCTAATTTTAAATATCTGACGCACCGGCAAGCGTCTATCTATATCAGTTGGGGTCGTGCCGGCGACTCCTAACTTTCCTTTGAAAGGACATCACATCATGGCAAGCAAACGAAGAATTGAACTCCTTCTCACATCAAACGTTGAGAACCTCGGAATTGTTGGCGATATTGTTCGCGTTAGAACTGGGTTCGCTCGGAACTATCTTCTACCAATGGGGTTGGCAGAAACACCAACACCCGAGAAAATGGAAGCTCTAGCAGAAGCTCGTGAAATTGCACTAAAAGATTACGAAGCAAAACGATCAGAGCAAGCATCTATAATCGAAAAACTTGATGGCATCGTTCTTACGCTCACTAGAAGCGCAAATGACCAAGGTGGTCTCTACGGTTCTGTTACACAACGTGACATCGCGGATGCACTCATCGAAAATGGTTTCTCCGTTGATACTCGTGCAGTTCGCCTTCACCAGGCAATTCGCCGCATTGGGGAATTTCATGTCACTATCCAATTCGGAAGCGACTTGAAGGCGGATGTTGAGGTTCTTGTCAACCCAGACAGACCTCTTGAAGACCGCGAAGATATGGAATTTGATGATGAGGGCAACTTGATTGTTGTTGAAAAACAAGCAGATGCAGATGCAGAAGAAGAAGAAGAAAACACTTCTGAAGAAACTGTCGAAGCTTCTTAATTTTACAATACTCAGATTACAGAACAAAAGCTCGCCATTTATGGCGAGCTTTTGTAATTATCTAGAGTAGGGATCTTCGGCGTTACGCAGCAGATGCCTCTCGTGATGAAAGTATGTTGAATTCATATTCAAGAAATTGCACGACATAGTCAAGAATACTTGTGGCATTTGGAATGTCAGGATTTGCTGTTCTCCCCATCGGATCAAATCGCATATTTCGGAAACGATCTACCGCATCAGAAACCGGCAAACCGTATTGAATCGCTAAAGAAAACGCTCTACAAAAACCTTGAATCAATCCCGAAAGTGTGGAGCCCTCTTTGCTCATCTTAATAAAAATCTCCCCTGGCGTTCCATCTTCAAATAACCCAATCGTAAGATAACCTTCGTGACCGTTTACGGAAAACTTATGTGTCAAGGAATCATGAGTTGGAGGCAAGGTCCGACGACCAGTTTGAGAAATGGAACACATGAGTTTTTCTATCGGCCGTCTACGACACACAACTTGATTCTACAAGATGGTGATGCAACTCAGAGAGGATACTCAAAGATTCATCCTGATTCGCAGACCTGTAATACAACGCAACAAACCCAGTTGCTGTGCCGTTCCCAACTTGCCTTAGAGTTCCACCCGCCATTTTTAATCTATTACGAAGTGAATCTACATCCTTCGTCCGAATAACTACATCTTCTTCATCAAGGGTCATCGAAGCAATATTCAGTAGAGCTGCTGCTACTCTTAATTCGTGATAGCGAACAAGACGCAAAAGCCCCTCAGGCAAATCGCCATAGCCCGTTTTTAAGTCGTGAACAACAATATCTACCTCACCCTGACTCTCACACCGAGCGAGGCGACAGTACATTGAAAGCCGTCTTGAAGGAGCCGCAATGCATACTGTTGGAATTGTTCCGGTTTCTCCAAGGTCAATCATGCTCTCTAGCAGTGAAGTTTTCTTCCCATCTTTCAAGCGCTGTACTGCCTGCTCAAGTAACTGGCAATACATTTCATACCCGACTGCTGCAATATGACCCGACTGCTCAGCTCCAAGCAAATTTCCAGCACCGCGAATTTCAAGGTCACGAAGAGCTATTTGAAACCCAGCTCCGAGCATTGAAAATTGTTCAATAGCGTGCAATCGTTTTCTTGCAGTGGCATTTACAAATCGATCACGTGGGAGGAGCAAAGTGCAATACGCCCGATGTTTGTACCTGCCAACTCTTCCTCTTAGCTGGTGCAAATCGGAAAGCCCAAAACGGTCAGCATCATCAATGAACATTGTATTCGCACTAGGAATATCAATCCCCGACTCAATAATTGTTGTTGAAACTAACACATCTGCATCTCCTTGCACAAAATCGAGCATTACTTTTTCCAGAGCCCTTGGAGGCATCTGTCCATGGCCAACAATAACACGTGCCTCTGGAACAAGGCTTCTGATTTCTTCAGCTACCTCTTCGATATCGAATACTCTGTTATGAACATAGAAAACTTGCCCTTCGCGAGCTAGTTCACGCAATATGCCATCTTTTACAAGTTGTGTATCCCAGCTTTTTATCTCAGTCACAACTGCCCTCCGATCAACTGGCGCAATCTGCAGTGAACTGATATCTCGAATCCCAAGCAACGCCATGTGCAATGTACGTGGAATCGGCGTTGCTGTAAGCGTTAATACATCGGCCTCTGCCCTCAATGCTAAAAGACGCTGTTTATGTTCAACGCCGAAGCGTTGTTCTTCATCAATCACAACAAGTCCAAGGCGACTGAAAAAAACGTCCTTGCTTAATATCCGATGCGTTCCGATTAGAATATCTACTTCGCCCCTCGAAACCCGTTCTAATATTTCTTTCTGTTCAGCAGGTGTGTGAAACCGTGTTAATGATTCCACAACAAATGGATAATCTGCGAGTCGTTTTTGAATTGTCCGCTCATGTTGTACCGCAAGAACTGTTGTTGGAACAAGGATTGCAACTTGGCGCCCAGACTCAGCGGCCTTAAAAGCTGCGCGAATTGCTATTTCAGTTTTTCCAAATCCAACATCGCCACAAATAAGTCGATCCATTGGCCGAGAAGATTGCATATCAGTTTTAACTGCCGCTATCGCAACATTTTGATCTTCCGTTTCTTCCCACGGAAAACTAGATTCAAATTCCTGCATCCATTGTGTATCTTCGGGGAAAGCAATCCCAGGAGCAGACTCTCGTATTGCTTGAACGCGAATCATCTCATGCGCTAAATCTACAACTGCTCCTTTAGCTTTTACTTTTTGATTTGCCCAACGCGTCCCGCCCAATGTTGAAAGTTCAGGGCGACCCTTAAAAGCTCCAACATACCGTTGCACAAGATGAGCATGCGTTCCAGGAACATGCAGCAACTTTCCTCCTGCAAATTTAAGAGTTAGATACTCAATTTCTTCTTGACCATCGAGATGTCGAATCCCTAAATACTGTGCAATTCCATGGTCTCGGTGCACAACAATGTCATCAACATCAAAAGATGCCATCGCTTGACGCATAGTTTTTTGTTTTGGCCGAACACCACGCCTTAACTCATACCTATGGAATATTTCGTGAGTTGGAACAATCGCAAAGTCATCGCCAAGTAAGAATCCCCTGTGTACAAATATTTCCTCGACATGCAATTGTTGAGCACTTTCAAGTTCCTGACCGTTTGTCATCAACTCTTTCATGCGTTCTGCCTCGCCAGATGTTCTGCAAGTAAGCAGAACGCTGCGAACCTTGGACATCTCAACCAATTCTGCGAGTGCTTCAGAAGCAACCGTTGAAAAAATTGGCAATGATCTCACTGGCAATTTAATGTCCACACCAACTGCAGGAGGACCACTGCACCCAATGACTCCCGACAACCTTCGAACCATCTCTGCTTGAACATCATCAAGATGTGTCAAGTTCGAAGAGTCTGTAACTCGATCAAAGTAACTCCTTGCCTGCTGTGAAATCTCGCCAACATCATCCAACACAACACACCACGAATTAGGAATGTGTTGCACAAGGTTTGATTCGTTTTCTGTTTGTATCGAAGTTGTTAGAATTACTTCATCAATTCCACAGTCAGACCCAAGTGACACCGGGTCAATTTCATTCATCGCCTCAATCGTATCGCCAAAAAAATCAAGACGCACAAATTCACCAGCAGCAGTTGCAATATCAAGAATACCACCACGCAGTGCAAATTGAGAAGCTTCATCAACAGTTTCACGCCGTTCATACCCTGCATCAACAAGCCACTTCTGCAATTCACTTAGAGAACATGTATCACCGACTTGGATTCGTCTAACAACCGACTTCACTTCTAAAGGTGAAGGGGTTTTTTGCATGAGTGCAGGAACGCTTGCAACTATTACGTTTGGCGCATGGCTACGTTGAAGTGAATCGAGCAAGGCATAACGCGTAGCGAGAATATCTTTTGCAATTTCTACTTCTAGGGCTGGAAACACATCTACTTGTATTCCCAAATCTCGAAGCATTACGACACTTTCATCTGCATCATCTAGATGAGCCGTCACAAAAAGAACACTTCTTTTCTTGCACAATTCAGAAACCGCCATCGCTCCAAATGAACCACTCACTGGCCCCACTGTTACACATCCTTGCACATCCATTAACGAAGCCACTTCTTCAATTGCCGAGTACACCTGTTTTCCGCTCATTGCGTTCTAGTCTCTGAAGTTGTCAGTAAGCGTAATTCATCAACCGTTTTTTGCCCAATGCCGTGTATCTGAAGTAAATCATCTGGGGATTCAATGGCATGTTCTTTTCGAAATTCAACAATTCTGTCAGCCATTGTCGGTCCAATCCCAGGGAGTAACTCTAGGACATCTGCCTTGTCTGTTTGAAGACATACCCTAAATGGCTCTACCGCAACATCCCCAGAACTAGGAATCGAATATGAAACAGAGAGGTATGCACAGTAGAGAATGAGCAGGATCGAAATCGGGGTTGCCCCAATACGTCTCACTCGTTTTCCTTGGTCGCATCTTTCCGTTTTGGCAGATTGAGCGGCCCCAATGGCTTGCTCAGTCGCTTGCGCATTGCAAGGAGTTT
>JASMLY010000042.1 GCA_030748455.1 Phycisphaerales bacterium
AACGAGCATTGTAATTGCAGCCCCAGCATTTCCAGCACCAAAAATACCAAGTGCCAAACCCTGCGACCGCTTTGGAAACCAACTTGATGTGTACGCAATTCCTACAGCAAAACTAGAACCAGCAAATCCAAAACCAAAACTAGCAAAGAAAAACTGCCAAAATGAACTGCAGTAACTCACTAAAAACATTGGAATCGCAACAAACATAAGAAGTAAACTAAAAACAATTCGCCCACCCCACTTATCTGTTGCTATTCCAAATGGAAGTCGAAAAATGGCGCCTGATAAAACAGGAATACCAATTAGCCAACCCATTTCTTGTGGTCCCCAACTGAATACACCGTTATCAACAAGAAAAGTAACAAGAACACCGTTGAGCATCCACCCAGCAAAACACCAAGTAAACGCGATGGTATTGATGGAGAGTATCCACCAAGCTCGGCGTTTCTCAAATGTCAAGCTATCGTTACTGTTATCCACTATCAGGTCCTCTACTAAGAGTTTTTTGAATTTATTTTCTTACTCGTCGTAACGTATTTAGTTTGAAGGGAGAATTTCTTCCATAACGTAGTGCACGATTGCCCATCGATCTTCGACAGGCATCCCACTAAATGACATCATCAATTCTGAACCACCTGCCCCTCCAGGGATTCCGGCTGTGATTCGCATGAAGATGTCTTCAGGGCTACTACCAAGTTTGAGTTCGCCATTTGCCAAGTTTGCTGCGTTGATGATTTGATACACCTCTGGTGAAGTTTCTCGCCAACTGTAACTCACCTGATCACCATCACCTGCACCAGTAGCACCGTGGCAAGAAGCACAATTCGTTGCATAGAGCTCTGCCCCTCTTGAAACACTCGCCTGTGTCACTTCAGGAGCTTCAGGAACAGTGATCGACTTGCCTGGTTGAGGCCCTTCTGCTCTGAAATCGTTGAGAACATCAACTAAGGAAACAATCTGAGCAACCGTAAGGTCTGGGAAGGCAGGCATGCCAGAGCCTTCAAGGCCTTCAGCGATCACCCGAAAGAGATCGTCATCAGAAGCGATGCCGTTATCCGTAGAGACAAAGTGGTACGTTGCATTTTGTGTCTCGTTTGAGACGAGATTCCGAGGTAGTGCATCGAATGTAGGCGAATCCATCCCCACGCCATCGCCATACCCATCTTCTCCGTGACATCGCGCGCATTGGCTGATATACAGTGGATACCCAGCAAGGACATCACCCTCAGGAGTTGCAACTGTTGCTGGAACATTTGAGGCTGTCGCTGAATTTGGAGACCCAAGCAAACCTCCCGAGATTAAAAATCCAATCGCAACAATTCCAAGACCGTAGACCAACCATGACTTATCACTACGCAGTGCAAACTCCCATCTTCGTTGGAACCGAAACTTTTGGGTGCGAACAGATTGAGGCACACGAACAAAATAGTTCACTGGGAAAGTCCAGAAGTGAACGAGTTTTGTAAAGGGGAAATATGCAAAGAACACAAGAGCAAGGAATACGTGTAGTTTCGTGAGGAAACTTGCAGATTCCATTAGTTCTGGTTGTGGAGTGAGCGTCCACAAACTTGCAGTCCATGAAGATGCTGTGTACGCGATGCCAAAGATTTTGTCAACGAGCACTTGGTACAGTGCGATGCCAACGATTGCAATGAGGAAACACTGAATGATGTAGTCTTCAGGACGACTCATCGCACGAACTTCAGGAATTCGGATTCGTCTCATCAAAGCCATGAATGACCCAATCAGTACCAGTACACCCCCAAGCAGTGCGCTCCAAAAGAAGAAATCAACAGCTGCGCGTGATCCCATCACACCACCGATCAATCCTACAACGTGACCAGCAAGAAGTAATACAAGACCCCAGTGGAACATTGTCGAGGCAACACCAAGGAGTTGCCTTCCAAACAAACCACTCGCTCTTGTACTCCATGAATATGGTCGTGTAGCCATCCTGATGATGGGGACTACGAAGAACAATACGATACAAAGGTAAGGGAATACTCCCCATAAGAAATTGTTCATGGCTGTTTTTGCTCCTGCGTCGGCGTAACTTTTTGGTCCTTCTGCTCCACTTCGGTGCAATTGGACCATTGATTGGGTTGAGGTTTCTGTGGTTTCATTTGCAGGTACTGCAACAGTCACTGCTTCACTTGTTTGTGTTGGTGTTTTCGTCGTAAATGTTGGCGGCGGTGGAACAGAGACTTCAGTTGCTGATGCAACATGGCTGCTTCCTGTTTCATGCGAAGGTCCCTGTGCGACATATCGAACGAGGAACCAAGACATGACCGAGACGATGATGAGCGAGACGAAAAAAGTCGTTGTTTCTGCTTTTGTGGCTTTCAAGGTCGTACCTCTGGCATATTGAAATCTTTCAAGGATTTAGCTGGTTTACTTTCACTGAGCACATTCAAAGAAACTTTACCTGTTTTCTCATCAGGTGATTTCCACATAGGAACATCACCCATTTGTTGAAGATCTTCTGTGGCAATCCGTTCTATCGCTGGGATCAACAATCCGTAGACGCTTCCGAACTTATCAAAACCCTTCGCAAGCGGAGGTAGGCCAGGCAAGAGGTACAACTCAATGAGTCGCCTCCGTAAACCAAGCGTGTCTTCTTTTGCGCCTTCAAGACTGATTGCCAAGAAATTTAACATCACAGGCAAGAAATCTGGCAATTCAATGTTGCCTAGCTCAAACCCAAAATGTTCGTACATACCAATAAGATCAAGCATGAAAGAATTTCTTGGTGATGTACTGATACCACTACATGTTGAAGGTTCCTCAAACATGTGTGCTCCAAGGTAGAGTGGGCACGGAGGTGACAGTTCAAGTGTTGAGACATATTCATGCGAGCAGTCTGCACTATCAGCTTCAACAAATCGATCGATTTGTTCTGAAACGTAGGGCAATTCTTTGCGAACTTGCGTTCTCAATGCCTCTGTTACTGCTCCATCTCGCATCGATGGATTAACAAACATCTCTTCGATCAAGCGGTATGCTGCAGCGATGTCACGGTTGGAGGACATAAATTAGCTTCCAACCTCTTCCCGATTTCCATGGAATTCCACACTTCGCTCTGGCATACTTCCTGGAGTCATTTCACTGAAACCAGCATACCCTCGTTCAATATATGGAGCGTTGTCAGTTCGTTCGCGGCGTGTTGTTGGAACAACAAATCGCTCGTGATAATGTGCAAGTGACAGAAGCCGATGCATGTGTTTTGCTTCTTTTTCTGTCAATCCAACCGTCTCAAGTATCGCGAGATCTGCTTCACCCTCAACACGAAGACTTCTTCGATATCCACGAACTGCAAGTTGACGAAGCAATGCTGTTTCAACATAACTGTCTTCTCCACATGAGAACATCTGGGACAAAAACTTGATTGGTAATCGGAACTCATCAAGATCTGGAAGGACAGTTTTACCTCCGACCATAGCAAGTGAATCTGAACCATCAGCCTTCGTTTTTACTGGGCTTTCTGGTGGAATATAGAAAAGTGCTGGTAGCGTTCTGAACTCTGGGTGAAGCGGTAAAGCAATTTCCCAATCTTTTACCATTTTATACACTGGTGAACGCTGGCATGCTTCGAGCCATGCATCACTAATTCCGGCTTCTTTTGCAGCAGCGATGACTTCTGGATCGTGTGGATCGAGAATCAAATCACGCTGCGCGTCGACGAGTTCCTTTTCTGGAAGGTTCGCAATTTCTGCAACACGGTCCATATCGTAAAGCAGTGGCCCCATATATCGAATGCGACCGGGGCAACTGTGGAAACACGCAGGTGGTTGCCCAGCCTCAAGGCGAGGATAACACAAGAGGCATTTTTCCATTTTGCCAGTTTTCCAGTTGTAATACGGCTTCTTATACGGACAAGATGAAACACAATAGCGCCACGCTCTGCAACGATGTTGGTCGATCAACACAACGCCGTCCTCTTCACGTTTGTACCCAGCACCAGAAGGGCACGCTGCAACACAACATGGGTTCATACAGTGATTACATATTCTCGGGAGATACATAATGAAGGAATCGCGGAACTTGAGGAGTGCATCACGCTCAGAATCGCTCATGCCCTCGAAGTTACTATCCATCGCACCGGTACCATCTACTGTCGCGCCCGCACCATTATCCTCCCAGTTCACTGCGTATTCGATTGCGATATCTTCTTCGCCAGTGATCATAGATTTTGGTCGTGCAACTGGTTGCGAATGTTTTGTTGGTTGGGTTGAATGCAAGTCTTCGTAGGTAAAGGTAAAAGGACCTTTCCCGTAATAATCTTCCATTTGTGGCATGACAGGGTTGTAGAACAAGTTCATCATCGTCCAGAACCGTGAACCGATTTTTAGCGTCGGTCCATGCTTTGTAGATTGACTCCAACCGCCCTTGTACTTTTCCTGGTTTTCCCACTGCTTTGGATAACCAATTCCGGGCTTTGTTTCAACGTTGTTCCAGAACATGTATTCCGCACCTTCTCGGTTCGTCCACACATTCTTACACGCAACTGTACATGTGTTGCATCCAAGACATTTGTCGAGGTTGAACACCATTCCCATTTGTTGTTTGACCAGCATTAGGCAGGTCTCCTATCTTTTGTTACAAACTTAAATACCATCGTGAGTTTCATATCTTTTACAAATCGCATTACGCATTCGGCACGAGGTTCGCGTCCTTATCTTGGTACAGAACCTTCTTTGGACCAGATGCAAGAGGCATTTTTCTAATCAAAACTGCGCAGTCTCGCTCGGATGGACTTGGACCCTGATAGTTCAAGAAATACGTCCAGTTTGCGTACCCACCCATCATGCATGCAGGATTCATCATGACTCGTGTTGGTGCGTTGTTGTTACCACCGCGAAGGTCACTCTTTCCACGTTTACGAGCAAGTGGAGAGAATGGAACGCCTACATGCCGTTCTGATGAGTGGTACATGATGACTGATTCGCGAGGGATCGTTCCACTAAGAACCGCACGAACGTTGCAAATACCATTTTCGTTGTACACCTCAACCCAATCGTTATCTTTCACATT
>JASMLY010000043.1 GCA_030748455.1 Phycisphaerales bacterium
AGATGAATGCGACCTTGCAGATGGTACCCTTCATGACGATAACCAAAACGGTTTGCCAGATGAATGTGAATATCCATCCATCCAAGTGCAATTGCAAGAAATCAGAATCGATCAGCCCGGCGCTGATGATGATGAATATGCCGAAATCCGTGGTGACGGAAACCTAATGCTAAATGGCTTATGGTATATCGTTATAGGTGATGGTTCTGGTGGTTCTGGTGTGATTGAAAATGCAACAGACCTTACAGGACTTTCTCTTGACAATGGCACACTTCTTCTCGCTGAAGACGAAGACACACTCGGTGCTACTACTGGTGCAATAGTCAATTTGAATTTTGAAAATAGCGACAACGTAACGCACGTTCTTGTGATGAATTTCTACGGTGCGTATGGCGATGACTTAGATATTGACGACGATGGAGTGCTTGACACTCTTCCTTGGACAGGAGTTGTGGATGGCATACAAATTATTGAAGATCCATTGGGCGGCGATCTTACGTATCCGTTAGTTGACGACATGATTGGTCCAACTGCTGATGGGTATGTCCCAGCTCACATCTACCGTTACACAGGTGCCTGTGGGAACTTTGCAATGGGAACGTATGATCCTTTTGATCCAGAATCAGTAGATACTCCAGGTAGTGAAAATCCTGCGTGTCCAACTGCGTGCGAAGGAGACTTCGACGACAGTGGCGCTGTAGATGTAGATGACTTGCTTTCATTTATCTCAGCTTGGGGCAGCAATGATTTGTTCTTCGATATGGATGGCGATGGCGTTATCGGTGTAGATGATTTACTTCTATTGATCAATGCGTGGGGTCCTTGCTAAAGCAGGGTGGGGGAACTCAGGGCTCAAGAGAGAGGAGAGCCTCATGCAAGAATAACCCGCCTTTACAGGCGGGTTATTTTTTGCGGTGTTTCTCTATCAAGACTGACAACCTGCGCATCAACTTCTTGAATCCAACCACTCGATCCGTTTGGCAAGAGTATATGCAGCCAGTCTGTTCGTTGTTCAATGATCGTAAACTCGACGCCTTCATAGAGAGGCTCTTGGAACATGGGTGCAAATGAATCGCCGTTACCCTTACGTACGATCACTTCATTGGACACAAGAACACCCTCATCGTTATGTGTATCAGCAAGATCGATGCTCACACTCACACCGAGGGCGATTGCTCCTATCCCCGAGATCACCGATGCGGATTTGAAGCCTGGTAATGGTATGAAGAAACGTACGCAAAGTACTCCCCAAAAAATACTCCAACAGGTCATTGCAAGAACCAAACGAGCATTCGTTGGAAGTGAGGTATGCCAAAAAGCGAGGAGTTGCAGGGAAGATTTTCTGTCGGAATTCGAAATGGCGTTTTTAACCAGTGAACGCGCATGTTGTAAGTTCGCCCGCACTCTTCCATCTGATGGCAAAAATCGTTTGGCTACTCGGTATGCGGCGATTGCTTTTCCTACTTCTTGCGCTTGAAGATGTGCATTCCCGAGGTTATACCAAAGACGGCCGTTCTCTATTCCATCATCAACGAGTACTTCAAATCGTTCAGCTGAACGGCGGAAAGACTCCTTTGCTGCAACAGGGTCTGCTGTTTGTAGAGACACGCCTGTGCCATACGCCACGTGTGCTTCTTGTAAGACGGCTTCTTGTTGAGCAGGATTGAGTTGTAGATCAGCAGCAGAAGTTAGTAGAACTATTGCGAGGTACATGATATTCATCGGATTGCCTCCACAAGTGATGTAGCATCTTTCACAAGCGACGCATCAGATTGTCCCCCAAACTGCAAAGCATCACAACGATTGAGCAGCGATTGGATTTCATCTTCGTGCGGCTCGGATTCTTGAAGTTGCTGTAACACACGCAGTGCATCTGAGATCGTTTTTATTTGTTCTTTTCCTTGAAGGGATGTTGCGTGCTTGATCGATTTCGTGGCATGTTTCACTTGTCCCTTTACTGATGCTCTTGCGTTTCGGTTTAGATTTGAAAAGACTTTTACTCCAACAATAACTAGGAACACGAATGGTGGGAAAAAGATACTGCCAAGCAGTAGGGGAGTCATTGAGACCTGTTGAGAATTCAGGAGGTCGTTCCCAGTGTAATTGGCAAGGATCCCACCCTCTACATCAGTGAACGAAGTGTTTGATTCGTGTTGCGAACTGCCTTGTACAAGATCATCTGCAGAAACAGTTGCAACCGCTTTTACTGTTAGAGGAATAGGAGTGCTCCAAACTGTTTGATAGGTGTTTGTGCTTGGATTAAAACTCGACATTGGTAGAGCAGGAAGTTCAGTTACATGTTCGTTTCTAGGACGGATGGTTTGAGTAAATGTTTTTGTCCTTCCATCAATAGAACCACCAAGTGGTGTATCAGGAACTCGAAACTGGTCGGTCAATGCAGGCACACGATCAAGAAGTGGAGCTGCAAGATAATCAAGATTTATTGGACCTGAAGTTCGATCGGTGATTCGCATCGTGAGCGTTATCGGTTCTCCAACTTTGACATGCGTAGGGTCTGCAATCACTCGAATGTCGTAGGTTCCAACGGCCCCGTTGTACCATGCGGGTTTGTCTTTTGATGGTGGAGTACGCACATGAATCTCTGGTAAACCACATGCAGCACTGAGGAGATGCGATTGATCGACGGTTAAAGAATCACTTCCGAAGAAACCAAATCCCCGTTCTTGTTTTAGAGCAATGGGGTAATTCATAAGTACAGAAATGGGTTCCATGTTGAAGGGACCTGCCGTCTCGGGCCATGTCGTCGCTTGAACAGTGAGCACGTAAAAAGTTGTTGGGACGCCTGAGTCAGTTGTGCCACGGACTTCTTGTACCTTAAGCTGACCTTCATCTATTGCTTCTTTGAAAATGCCAAACTCACCCCGAAGCAATGAGACCATATCTCTCGCATCAAGTGTAATACCCAACTCAGGATCTGTGAATGCTTCGATGAAAATCTGCATCGTTAGATCAATTGGCTGTCCAAGGAACACATCATCCTTCGTGCCTGTGATTTCTACTCGAAGGGCTCCCCCAGTTGGTGGATGTTCAATAGAGATTGTTCGAGAGTTTGACCGAAAATATTTGCCATCAGCTTCGAAGGTAAGTTCAGGAATTGTAAACACGCCGGTCTCTACAGGAGTTAGGGTGAACGTGATCGAACGTGTTTTAGAATGCGTCATCCTCCCATTGATAATTGTTGTATGTTCAGAGGATTGTTCCCCAGCTAACCTTTTGATCGTGAATCCTTCAATCTCTGGCAACGTAGGGTCGACGTGAGATTGAACATTCTCAAACACAACAACTAAACGCATTGGAACACCGACAAATCCTTGTTGCTGTGGCATTTGCACAGAAACCTGTTGTGAATAGGCATGGTGTCCCAATAAGAGGAGAAGTAGGATGAATCGTAGGGTATGCATACGTGTATTACCAATCTTTTTGCACAGGAATCCTGCTTGCTGCTCTACGTGCTGCAAGTTGTTTTCGTCGTTGTTGTTCCTTGTCACGAATCAGCTGCAAAAGCCGAGATGCTTCGCTTCTTGACAATCGTTCGCCCTCTTCCTTTGCATCTGTTGCAGAAACTTGTTGTTCTCCTTGCTCGTTTGTTGTTTCAAGATCGCCTTCAGTTGGTGTTCGTTGCTCTTGCTGTTCATCGCTTTTGTTCTGGTTCTCTTGCGAACCTTCTTGTTCTGGATTTTCGCTGTTTTGCTGATCCATTAGTTCATCACTTTGGCTCTGTTGATTAGATGCCTGTTCTTCCTGGTTTTGATTGTTCTCTTGCGTGGAATCGGTTTGTTCATTCTGTTGGTTACTGTTTTCTTCTTGTTCAGATTGGTCGATCGGCTTCTCTTGGTTAGTCTGCTGACCGGACTTTTCACTTTGTTGTTCCGATTCAGATTTGTCGCTTTCTTGTTTTGGATCAGTGGAGGAGTCATCTGATTGGGTCTGTTCTCCTCCCTGCTGGTTTTCTTGTTGTTCTGAGTTGGAATCACCATCGCTATTTTGTTGTTGATTCTCTGATTGTTCATCAGCTGACTCATCATTTTGTTCTTGCTGCTGGTTTTGGTCTTCTTGTTGTTGCTGTTGTTGCTGCTCCATCTGATCTTGCATTTGGTCAAGATCTTGGAGCATTTTCCAAGCGAGTTCCCCATTTGCACGAGCATCCATGTCTTTGGCATTCGTATGGATTGCATTTCTGTAACTCTCAATCGCTTTTTGGATCTGTGCTTTCGATTGTTCAAGAGAAGCAATTGTCTTTTCTAGTTCACCTGCGTTTGTTGTCCCTTCTAATTGTTGCATCGTATGTTCATACACGGCGTTGCCATAGTTGTATGCACAATAAGAAGCAAGAGTTTGGTCATTTGCTAACACCATTGCATCTTCGAATGCTTTGGATGCAATTTCAAAATCGCCGATGTTGTAATGCGCGATACCTCTGTCATATTGGATTGCTGCAGTTGGTCTTTCAATGGCTGCAACAACTTCATCGAGCGATTTCGCAGCCTCTTCCCATTGTTGTGAAGCGATCTCTTCTTGTGCGGATTTGAGCAACTCTTGAGGGTTTGCAATCGCGAGGAAGCATGAGAAAATTGTCGTAACTACCATCATGTTGTAACCTCAAATTCAAAAGGGTTAGATTTCTTAGAGGAGCGCAAACTCATCCATGAATCACCGAGTAAGAGTAGTAGGGCTGGTATTGCAAACCATTGAAAACGCGGAATGTATTGTTCTAACTTTACACTGTCAAAACTTCGACCACTTTCGGTAGCAATCCGTTTTGCGTAAATCGAGGCAAGGTCTAGATTGGAGATACCTGCAGGAACGAAGACACCACCTCCTGCATTTGCAACGTTCGTTAACTCGTCAGGGTTCATAACAGACCAGACATCACTGCCATGATGTTGAATATAGGAAGGTTGGCCATACGTCGTTGTAGGAATGCGGGCTCCGGTCGTTGCATCCCCAAAACCGACTGTGTACACAAGAATGCCATGGGTAGCGGCATCTGCTGCTGCTTCGACTGGAAAACTGCCCATGTCTTCTCCGTCTGTTAAGACAACGATTGCTTTGTGATCTTGCACGTCATCGGTAAAACTTGCAGTTGCAAGACGTATACCATCGCCAATCATCGTGCCACCTCGGTTCACACTCCGTGGTGAAATGTCGTCAAGGGCTAAACGCAGCGAGCCGTAATCTAAAGTGAGAGGAACAGTCAATGCTGCATCTCCTGCAACCGTGATCAACCCAGCTCGGTCACTCCCCATGACATCGAGAACATCTTCGACTGCAGTGGTAGCACGTTCTAGACGATTGGGGCGTACATCCTCTGCAAGCATTGATCGGGAAACATCAAGGACAAAAAATGTATCGATTCCTTGTTGCTCAACTTCTTTGTACTTCGTTCCCCAGCGAGGATCAAGTAATGAAAGACAGATGAGTAGTGTGGTCGAAATGATCAATGCAACACGAAATCTTCTTCTCCCAATCGAACTGTATTTCGTAAGGCGGGGTGTGAGCCTTGAGTCTGTGATGCGATTCAGTACCGTATTCCGACGAATGATCCCAACGATTAGGATCAAGAGTACGAGCACTACGACCCAAAGGTACACAGCATTGTTTGGATTGTTGAATTGTAAATCCATTAGTCAAGAATCCTATATACAGTTGAACGAAGGAGTGCATCTACAATAAGAAAGAAAAACGCAATGAGTAGCAATGGGGGAATAGTGAATTGAGCAAGTTGTACGCTCTGCACAGCCATGTCTACATGATTCACATACGTTCGTTGTGTGATCTCGGTGCGTTCCATTTCATCAATCTCAGCATAAATTCTTTCGAGAGAGGAGGTGTTCGTTGCTCGGAAGTATTTCCCGCCGGTCGTTGTTGCGATTGTTTGTAATGTTTCTTCATCGATGACCACAGGCTGATTGCGCATAACCGTCCGCCCAAGAATGTCTGTTGTTGGATAGGGAGCCCATCCGTTTGTGCCAGCGCCGATCGTGTAGACAGTGATATCCATTGCTGCCGCTATGTCTGCGGCTGTTTGTGGATCAATATCACCTTGATTATTTTCTCCATCCGTAAGAAGGATGATGACCTTACTTTGTATTTTGTTTCCAGACTCAGATTGCACGCGCTCATCGAGAGAGGAGAGCCGTTCAACTGCAAGTGCAATTGCATCGCCAATTGCGGTGCCATCTTCAGCACGCTCATTCACGATCTTAACACTTTGAAGAACGTCTGTAACGAGAAAATCATGATCAAATGTCATCGGGCAGTTACTGTCAGCAAATCCTGCGAAGGTCACAAGACCAATGAGATCCCCACTTCGCCCATCGAGATCACCCATCCCTTTAATAAAATCGCCAGCAACCTTACGAACAGCAGTTAAGCGATCAACTGCCTTCCCAGCTATCGTAAAGTCGTGCGCGTTCATGCTTGATGAGCGGTCAACAACAAGTTCGATTGCAACCCCATCAGAAGCTTGTTGGGTACGTTCGAATCTCTTTTGAGGGCGGGCAACACAAACGATTAGAATGATGATCGCAGTTGTTCGTATGAGTGTCGGCACCCAGATCGTGCGTGCTCTCATTGTGGCAGGGACTAAATCAAGATCAACAGGTGTCGAGAAAAGGATTCCTGTTTTGAAAGATCGTTTTTTCCAGCGCCAAATCAACACTGGGATACATAAACATAACAGCAGCAACCAGATTGAAGGATTTTGGAATGTCATGCGGCAATCTCCTTCGTTTCTTGCGCATCTTCTGAGCCGATTGCAAGTATAAATCGTTCTGCCTGAGAAATTGCATCAGTGCATGCATTCGAACTTGGCTCAAATCTGGCAAACTTAACAAGGTCAGCTGCTACAAGAAAAGAGGTAAGAGATTCACGATCACTATGCTCTAATTGCGCGTTGTTTTTTGAAGCAATGAGAAACTCTCGAGTAGTCTGCCCAGTCGCAGCGATGTGGAATCGTCCCTCTATGAAGGTTCGAACGATATCGCTCAACTGTGTAAAGAAAGGATCTGCCTCGAGAGGGGTTTCTTTCAAGAGTTGCAAATCACGCATTGCACGCTCTGATGGGGAAAGTGCTAGAGTTTTTTTGTGAAACAGTCTCTTGCAGAGAAGCATACAGATGATCCCAAGAAGGATCCAGATTGCGTATTGAAAAGGTCGCGTAGGTACAAGTGGAACTGCGCCTTTAATGCCGCGAAGTTGCATTTCTTGTAACGTGTCCTTAGCAACACTCTCAACTACAACTGGAATAGGCTCAAGATCGATGACTCCTTGTTGGCCATTTGTATCACTCCAATGCAGGGTAATGCCAGAAATACTTTCGGTTGATGCGTCGAAAGTATCGAGCGTAAGAGACCACGACCAACTTCTTCCTTGGTCAATTGGAATGTCGAGCAGGGATTGCAGATCAATCACAGAGAATGAACCAAATCCCTCATTTGTTTGAAGGGTGAGCTGTTTCCCGTTTGTTGTGATTGCGGTGATGTCGAGGGTAATTGGGTCTCCAACAGTGCATGTTGTTTGATGGAGCGTGAGGTCGATCGATACGCCATCTTTATCGATGTGCATAGACTCTGCATGAAGCGTTTGTTGCACAGCGAGGAAGATAAGTAGGATTGTGAGAATATATCTCATGCGGTTCTACGAGCCTCACGCCTTCTAAAAAAATCACGAAGCGCCTTGGTGAATGGCTCGCCAGTCTTCATTCGGATTTGATCAACTTTGCATCTACGCAACGTTTGTTCTACTGCGATTTTACGCTCATTTGCTAACCCCTCCCAGGCACGGCGAACTCGTTTACTTGAAGTGTCAATCACTTTTGTCGCCCCGTTTTCAGGATTCTCAATACGCATCAAGCCAACATTTGGGAGTACACATTCAGATGCATCTTCTGTGTTTACAGCAACTACATCGTGTCTTCTGTTTGCTATTTGTAATTGCTTTTGCCAATTGTGATCCTGCATGTCTGAAACAAGGAACACGATAGAGCGTTTTTTTTGAATTTTTCCTAAAAACTCAAGTGCTCCTGCAAGGTCAGTGCCTCGCCCATCAGGTTTGAGTGCGAGCAATTCCCGAATTACTCTTAAGACGTGCTTCGTCCCCTTGCGAGGAGGAATGTATGCTTCAATTCGATCAGTGAAACAAATCAATCCTACCGTATCATTGTTTCGGATTGCAGAAATTGACAATGTCGCGCATATCTCCGCAACAAGTTCATCTTTGAATTGTTTATTCGTTCCAAAGTATTGCGATGCGCTGACATCAACAAGCAACATGACGGTGAGTTCCCGCTCTTCGCGGTAGAGTTTGACAAAGGGTTCACCAAATCGGGCAGAGACGTTCCAATCAATCGTACGGACATCGTCGCCTATTTGGTACTGACGCACTTCTTCAAATTCCATTCCACGCCCTTTGAACGCAGAGTGATAACATCCGGCGAGAACGTCGTCCACAAGTCTGGAAGTCCGAAGTTCGATTCGCCGGACCTTTTTGAGTAGATCTTGGGGAATCATGTGTGGGCTCCTAGGGGACTGGTACGAACTCTAAAATTGATGTGACAACATCGTCGGAAGTCCTACCTTCAGCTTCAGCTTCGTAGGTCGTAGCAATACGGTGGCGTAGAACATCATGTGCAAGGTCTTTCACATCCTGTGGTACGACATACCCGCGTCCTTCAAGGAAAGCATTTGCTTTCGCACAAAGTGTTAACGAAAGGGTCGCACGTGGGGAAGCACCGTACTCCACGAATTCAGCCAACTCTTCAGAAACGATTTCTGGTGTCCGAGAAGTCTGGATGATCTCGACAATGTACTTCTCAATTTTTTCATCTACGTAGACTTGATCAACGAGTGCTCGCGCTTTAGCGATGGATTCTGGTTGCATCACACATGAAACGTTCGTTGATTGTGTCGTTGTTGCCATGCGTTGCAAGATTTCGAGTTCTTCGGATTTGCTGGGGTATTCGACAACAACTTTCAGCATAAATCGATCCACTTGAGCTTCAGGAAGTGGATATGTTCCTTCTTGCTCAATGGGGTTCATAGTTGCAAGGACTAGGAATGGATCTGGAAGTTTAAATGTTTCGGTACCGATGGTAACTTGCCGCTCTTGCATCGCTTCTAGCAACGCCGATTGAACTTTTGCTGGGGCACGATTGATTTCATCTGCTAGGATCACGCTAGAAAATATTGGACCTTTATTCACCACAAACTCTCCGGAATCTTGGCGATACATGAGGGTTCCAGTTAGATCAGCAGGGAGCAAGTCGGGAGTGAACTGTAACCGTTGAAACGATGTGTTGATACCTTTTGCAAGTGAAGATACAGCGAGGGTTTTCGCAAGTCCTGGAACACCTTCGATGAGAAGGTGCCCATTTGCAAGTAACCCAATGAACATCTTATGGAGCAAAGGGTCTTGCCCAACGATCACTTCGTGCATTGCACTTCGAAGTTCTTGGAATGGAGCGCTTGCCTGTTTGATCTGCTCGCTTAACTGTTGAATGTCGGTATGTGTTTTGTTTGTCATCTTTGGATACGTATCCTGAGTGTTCGTCATTGAAGTCATACGCGGTTATACGGGTGAAAGTCAAATTGGTTCACCACAACCTCAGCACTATTTTACAGAAAAAGGTAGACTGCCACTATGACAGATGTACAACATATCCAAGGAAGGCTTCTCGCAATCCATTGGCCATCACAAGAGGCTGAAGCAACGTTATCGGTTGATCTCAATCAATGCCAAGTTGCAACCGCCGAGATAGAAGATACAAATGGCACCGTTCACAGAGTGAAAGCGCATCTGAGTTGGGATGCAGATTCACTCGTTGGTAAGGTCGTCAAAACGAGCATTGTTAATGATGCAACCTCACTCGTTGCTGTTGAATGACCGTGCACTCTTGAGATGAAGTGGATCTAGCCACGTTCAACGAGACGGTCGATTAAGAAACTCGATTGTTCAAGGGCTTGTTCTGAGAACTGCCCAAAGTGCTCGTGGACTTCTGAAAAGAGTTTTCTAAATCGTTCCCGGTCGTTACTCATGACAATCTCCCGAAGCTCTTCGCCAGACTCTTTGAGGGTATTGAGTATGTTCGCAGTTTCTGGATTATTCATTTGAATTGAGGCGTACAAGTCGGCTGATTGTGCAAAATGCCTTGCTGCCATAAGTAAATCAATCAAGTAGATCGGAGAAGTAAAGGCAAGAGTTTTTTGGACATCTACACCGAGTTTCTGAATCGTTCTTCCCAGCACTTCAGTTGCTTGATGTGTCAGAACTTGGACGATGCTCATTGCCTCATCATGCTCGGTTGCGGTCGTGTTCAATACCGAAAAACCACGGCTGTGCAAGAGTGTCTCTAGCCAACCTTTCCAACCATATGTATCACGCCCACAAACCACGGCTATTCTCTGCCCTTGCAACGAATGAACTGAGGGACCAAACAAAGGGTGTGTCCCGATGACACTCGTATGGTTTGAATGCTCACACATGGCGTTGACTGGGCCACACTTGGTTGATGTGACATCCATAAGAAGTGAACCTTCTTTGCAGTGTGGTGCGACTTCTTTGATCACATCGATTGTTTCAGCTATTGGTACAGCAATGATGGTGACATCAACATTTGCAGCGGCTTCTGCATTGCTCATGGGCGTATCAAGATCTGCAATGACCACTTCATTGCCAGCATCCTTGAAAAGGTTCGCCATCACTCGGCCCATCCCACCATTGCCGCCAATGATTGCTATTTTTTTGGACTGTGTTTCTTCAGGCAATTCTGCACCGAGGGATGCTTGTTTATCTCTACTTGCCCAGAGGATGACCCTGAAAAGGCTCTCGATGACTTCTGCTCGCAATTCACTCTCCCTAGCTTGTTGCCCTCTGTCCTCAAGCAAATCCCGCTCTCTGATGAAGTCCCTGATCGCAAAACCAGTGCTCTTTTTGATTGCAGCCACCTCTGTCACAACTTCATTTCTTTGCTTGAGCAATTGGATAATCTGATGGTCGATAGCGTCAATCTTCTCTCGAAGAGGGAGGAGTTCTTTTGGAGGAAGATTTGATTTTGAAGGGTGTTCCATTGTCTATATGCTCAGGGTACCATGTATCGATTCAACGCAAAGGAGCCCTTGAATGACCACGACACACTGTTGTACACAATCAGGCACAAACAGCCAATTTGTCCAAGATTTTATGAACGAACTCGCAGTACGAAATGGACATGAATCAGAGTTTCTTCAGGCAGTTCAAGAAGTTGTTGCGTCTCTTGAGACCGTTATTGATGCTCGCCCTGCATACCGAGATTCCAAGATTCTTCAAAGGGTCGTTGAACCTGAGCGAGTATTGCAGTTTCGGGTTCCTTGGGTAGACGATTCAGGTGAAGTGCAGGTAGATCGAGGCTACCGCGTAGAATTCAACAGTGCGATTGGTCCCTACAAAGGGGGGTTGCGGTTTCACCCTACAGTAAATCTTTCCATTCTCAAGTTCCTCGGGTTTGAGCAGATCTTTAAAAATAGTTTGACCACGCTTCCGTTAGGTGGCGGCAAGGGGGGTGCAGATTTCAACCCCAAAGGTAAGAGTGACGCTGAGGTCATGCGATTCTGCCAATCCTTTATGTCTGAACTTTTTCGCCACATAGGGCCTGATACAGACATTCCCGCTGGAGATATCGGTGTTGGAGGAAGAGAAATAGGATATATGTTTGGTGCGTATAAGAAGTTAACAAACACGTTTACCGGTGTTCTTACTGGTCGTGCATTGGAATGGGGTGGCAGCCTTATACGACCAGAAGCAACAGGCTATGGTGTTGTGTATTTCGCATCAGAGATGTACGCGACAAAAGGGGAAACATTGAAAGGTAAAACTTGTCTTGTTTCTGGGTCTGGGAATGTTGCACAGTACACTGTCGAAAAAGTACTTGAACTCGGTGGCAAAGTGGTCACACTTTCTGATAGCAGTGGTTGGATCTTTGATGGGGATGGGATTGATTCGGAAAAACTCGCATGGGTGATGGATCTTAAGAATAAGCGTCGTGGTCGAATTGGTGCGTATGCAGAACAGTTTCCAAACGCAGAGTTTCATCCTCGTGATGATTCACTCGATCACAATCCACTTTGGGCTCTCAAGGCGGATTGTGCGTTCCCATCAGCAACACAAAATGAGATCAACCGTGTTGATGCTACAAACCTTCTCGCAGGTGGCGTGAACCTTGTGAGTGAAGGTGCGAACATGCCAAGCACGATGGAAGCTCAACAAGTGTTTGTAGACGCAGGTATTTTGTACGGGCCTGCGAAAGCAGCAAATGCAGGAGGCGTTGCAGTTTCGGGATTAGAAATGGCTCAAGCAAGCCAACGGATCTATTGGACACGTGAACAAGTCGATGAGAAATTGAAACAAATCATGGCTGATGTACATCGGCAATGCGTCGATGCAGCAAAAGCGTTTGGCTGTGAAGGCAATTATGTTGATGGAGCAAACATCGCAGGTTTTGTTAAAGTCGCAGATGCGATGTTGGCTCAAGGCATTGTGTAAACAACACACTGAATTGAGCGGTCGCCTTCTCAAATAAACGGGATTTTCTTTTGATTTTGCAGATTTCTATGCTACAATAGTGACGTTGGAGGGGGCGAGCTAACAGATTGGTTTTTGTGTTTGGTTTGATGGATTTCATTCCACAGTTCATGATTAATCGCCATGATTGATCACTATCATTGATCACTATGATTGTTTGTTGATGATATCTCTACTATTCGCGTTTTATTTGAAAGTAATTATTGTACCTATGACCACTATTGCATTTGGCGATCGAGTTATTCATAAAGTTCACCCAGAGTGGGGGGGTGGTGCTGTTATCAAGGTCGAAAACACAATTGTTAGCGGAGAACCCGCACCCAGAATTACAGTGCGTTTTTCGAACGCAGGCCTGAAGATTTTTTCTGGTCTTTCGATTCCCCTCACACCAATGGATGATGGGCATACCGTTCCGGGCGATCGGTGTTTACAACGCCCAGCAATTGCAGAGGTTGAAGACCTCGAGAGATCTGGCTTAACACAGGCAGTGGAAAAGAAAATACTCGAAATCATGCTCGCGATCCCTCTCGCGTGTCGGGACAAATTTAACACGCCAGAATACCGGCTGAAGCGAACATTAGAGCTCTACAAATACGACATGAGTGGTCGTGGACTTATGGAGTGGGCGATTGTGCAAACAGGTATGGATGACCCATTGACACGATTTAATCGAGGGCAACTTGAAGAGTATTTCAAACGATGGGTTCGCGATCGCGACTCGCATTTGCACGACCTGTTGAGAGAAATGCAGGATGATCCAAAAACAGCAAAGCGTCTGATGCAAGAAGCACCAGACGCAGCTTTGCGTGTTGCATCACTTTGACTCTCTTCAAAGTGAAATCTCTCTCTTAATCAGCACCATTCCCACCATAGAAATCATCGGGTGTTTCACCGTCGTTTCTTCGCGAACTGTCACGACGGATTTGCTCTACCAACTTTCGAAGGTACACGTTCTCTCTGCGTGTTGCTTCAAGGTCGAACACCATGTACTTCACACTAAGGCGAAGATAATCAAGCGAATTTTGTAACTTTGCGACCGATTCTTCGACGCTCGAACATTCGTCCGATTCTCGGTTACAAAGTTCTTCAAGTGATTCTCGATGCTCGGTTGGTAGTGCTTGTAACTTCTCGATGAGTCGGCACATCCTCTCTTCTATGTTTCGTTCGTTCATGGATCTTCTCTTTCTCTAATCTCAGTTTTGCTGTCGCTTCGTTGCAACAAGAACAGCATGCACCGACTTGAGGGTTTGTCCACTGATTTGAAATTTTTATACCCAATTGGGCCCAAAACAGCGATGCTCTCGGACGTTGGTTCCGGTTATGCGGGCAAACACAAGATGGACCGTGCCACACAGTACCTCACACCCCACAACGGACCCGGCGATACGTCTGTGGAAGTGAAGATCCTGTTTAGAAGAATCGCCACAGGCTCCAGAAAAAAGCGACGAGGACGATGATTCCAATAATTGCAAATGACTGTTTCCTGAAGGTTGCTTCGGCGGGGTGGCGGCGAGCAGCGCCATCTGCAAGCCAAGAACCACAGGCTACGCATTGGGGTGCTTCATCCCAGATCTCCTCGCCACATTCTGGGCAGTATCCAATATCCTTTTTGGAAAAATGATCGATATCTTCTTGGGTTGGACCTTCATCGATCATGGTGTGTCTACTCTCGTTGGTACAGATGTCCCAGAACCGACAGAGACGACCCCGAGGTTTTGGGTGGATGGGGAATAGGGGACTAACACGAAAGTTTCACTCGCAGAAGATTCAAACCATGGGATAGAAACGAGGGTCTGCGGAACTGGCAATGGCCTTCCCTTGAAAATCGGCACCCAGCCCCAAGGTCCAATGGCATCGTACGCTTTTTGGACACCTCCGGGTACAAACGAATATGCAATCGGGATGCGTGTATTAAGAAATTGCATCGAGCCAAGACCTTGCCAAGGTTGGTCTACTGGCACTTGGTCAACTGTTCCTTGCATTCTTTTTGGATTAAATGGAACCCATCCAGCGCCAGGAAGTGCATATTCCCCCCAGACAACATACCGAGATTCAGTTCTGCGTGTTCCAATGAGATCTTTGTTCGTCAGGCCAATGACAGGTCTCGCTGGAATTCCTGCTGCACGCAGCGTTGCAACGCAAACACACACAAGATCGCAAGCAGTTCCAGAAGATTTCTCAACAGTTTGTAACGCTCCATTGACTGCTAACCCGCGGACACTCGTCGCAGAGCGATCTTCATACAAGCCATTGCTTTTGATTTTCTGCAAGCAGTAGCGAATGAGTCTTTTTGCGGCATGATGCACAGGTAGTGCTTTAATCTCTTCACCAAGTGCATCTTGTACCGCCTTTGCAAAGATCTCGTTTGATGATTCGATGAAATCGGATGGGGAGAGATACCCTCTACTGTCACCTTCCCACGCTGTGGGCCATCTAACATCACCAGCAGCCTGTTCATCGAGGTTGCAAGAAAACGAATTCATTCGAATCCGAACCTGAAATGAGAGAGAGCCATGGCAACGGGAGGCAATAGTAATCGGTACCTCCCATTGACCTTCAGGTTCGGATTGTTGGCATACGTACCAAGCATTCGCGTCCTTTTTGAATTCTCTACCGTTTTTCAGCTCGATGACAAGAGGTTGCGTATTGACAGCAAAAGCCCAATTGCCTCTTGGGATGATAGGCCAACAAATGGGTGTTGAGGCACCACCCTGTGGTGGGTACCCTTGGTTCCATGGGATCCCAACATTCACAGTCAAATCATGAATCTTAGGGTTCGATCGCTGTAATGGGTAGAAGGGAGGATTATCCTCTGGGAGTGGATCGCCAAAGGAGTATGTCGTAACGAAGCAAACTGCAAGCAAAATAAAACGCCGGCTTCCATGTGTAGGAAGCCGGCGAGGAATTAGCCTGTTTGCTCTGTTCAAACTTGCTTGAACAAAACGAACGCACATTACTTCATTGGTTCTTCGTTGACATCAACAATTACTGTTTCTGTCGTTGTTGTTGATGGCGTTTCCCAAACAGTCGTATTTGTTGTTGGTTGCAAGTAAATTTCGACACGTCTGTTTTCTTTTGTACCACCTTCGAGATTCGGGACAAGTGGTCGGTATTCACCAAATCCAGCGACTTGAAAACGAGAGGGTGTTGTTCCGTACGTAGCAAGCGCTTTTGCGACGCTGACCGCCCGAGCAGTCGAAAGTTCCCAGTTTGTTGGGTACCGCACAGATGATGATTTTGGCTGAACATTATCGGTGTGGCCAACGACAACGATTTCAAATGATTCTGCTTCAGGTGAGTTTAAAATCGTAGCGACACGGCTGATGAGATCTTCTGCTGATTTTCGCAAATCAGCTTGTCCACTTGAAAATGTAAAATCACTTCCGAAACGGATCATGCCAGTATCGGCATCAAACATCATATCGTTTGGATATGTTGCTGCGAGTGCAGCAAGTTGCTGTTGGGTTGCGATTGGAAGGGCGCCAAGTTTGATGCCAGTGACTTGCGTGAGAAGGTCGTTGTTCGCTGTGGCGATTGAATCGAGTTCTCCAGAAAGTAGGTCATATTGGTCTTGAAGTGCGAGCATGTTCGCTTGCGCTTGTGCAAGTTGACGGTCGCGTGTTTCAAGCGCACTCGTAGCTGCGGTGCATTCCGCTTCTACTCGAACAAGTTGTTCCTTCAATGAGTTTGTTGCGCTGACATTGGTGTCGTACCGTTCTTGACGGACACAGCCCGTTGCCAGAGCACTACCGCAGATACATAGACCGATTGATGTGAAAATTTTTGTGCGCATGGTGGGATCCTCCTCTAGTAGGCACGAATGTGACGGGCTCCGTCCCGTCTTCGGTGTACAGTGTACCAACCTCACGTGCCTTTGTAGGCTTGATTTATTGAGGATTTAGCACGCTATGCATAGAAATCTTATCTATTCTGACGCAATTGCCGACTTTCGAGGCACTGTTGCCTCTCCTGGAGCGATCCTATTGGAGGGTCATGAAATCATTGCCGCGGGGTCCCCACAAGAAATTGGCGAGACGGACGCTGTACCGACCCAAGTACAAGGCCTCGTGATTCCTCCACTTGTAAATGTGCATTCCCATCTTGATTTAAGCGCAATAGGACCCCAAGAACCAACCGACTCGTTTGTCTCGTGGATAGAACACGTTGTTGCACCGATCAGAAAGGGACTCCATGGTGACGACATTTCTGCAACGCAAAGAGGGATCGAATTGTCAATTGCAGGAGGGACGAGCGTGATCGGAGATATTGCAAGTACTGTAGAAGTTGCAGCGCATGTTGAACAGTCCAAACTGACGAGTGTGTCATTTGTTGAAGTGTTTGGGTTGGGCGATCGACAACAAAACGCAATCGACCTCATGCAAGAGATCCCAAAACAATATGGGGTCTCGCCACATGCCCCATATTCTTGTGGGCGGGAGGTATATGTTGCTGCATTGAATAGTGGGCGTACAGTAGCAACGCATCTATCCGAAACACCTAGGGAGGCAGATTCAACGATGCTAGCAAAAGGTGAACTCGTAGAATTAGCAAAACGTGTTGGGGCGTGGAACGATGCAGTGACACCATGGCCGAACCACCCTCTCGAGGAACTTACAACTCTATTTGGAAACGAACAACTTATAGCTGCACATGTAAATTACATTGAAGAGACACACCTCAATCTTCTTGCGAATTCAAATTTGACCGTAGCCTATTGCCCAAGAGCGAGTGCCTATTTTGGTCATGTGGGACATCCCTACAAAGAAATGCTCTCAGCGGGTGTCCAAGTTGCACTTGGGACTGATTCACTCTTGTGCTTAGATACACCAGAGAGAATTTCAATTCTAGATGAGATGCGTTTTTTGTACCGACAGGGGTTCACCGATCGTGCGATGTTGTTAGCGATGGCAACGGTACACGGAGCAGATGCACTGGGGGTTGATTCCTCTTTACTTACGCTGAAACCGGGACCAGTTCTAGGGCTGCTCTCGATTAAGAGTGAAGAAGAGGATGCTTTTTTGGGAGCCATGCGTGGCACTGACGCTCCCCAATGGGTGCGCTCTTTGAAAGAATAAAGCCCTTTTTTTGGTAGAAAAAACGCATCATTGACCAAATGAACCCATTTTCGCCGATATCATGGCGTCTACACGTGGATACAAACCAATGAGTACACAAACAGATACCATGCAGCTAGCTTGGGCAAAAGTGGCTGAAGAAACCCCGTATGCACCCGCTGCTTTTGAGTTTGTGGAACGTGGGTTGGCGTACACAACTGACCTTGTTGCTCGGCAACAAGAAGAAGATCTGTACCATCTTGACGAACTTGATCGGCATGTGACAGGTCAGCAGTTGTGCATGGGACTCCGTGAGTATGCCATTGTGTGTTTTGGTCCACTCGCCCCAATCGTGTTGCGACACTGGGAAGTGTATCGTACTGATGATTTTGGTTCGATTGTGTATCACATGGCTGATCTAAAACTTGTGCGTACAAGCCCACAAGATTCTCTTGAAGATTTTCGAAACATCTATGATTTTGACGAAGCATTCCATCAACAAGATTTGAAAGAATGTATCGGAGCGTTTGAATAGGTTTGTTGCCATGAGTGGCGAACAAGAGAGTCAAACACCGAGAGATGTCTCGAAGTTACACCTTTGGCAAATTCAATGGGTTCGTGATTCATTCTTAATCCTAGCAGTGATCGCAGGCGTTTGGATTGGGTACGTGATGCGCGATATTACTGTGCCGCTGCTTGTAGCATTGTTGTTGGCATATTTGTTTGAACCACTCATTTCTTTTTTGGAACACCATCAGAAATTCCCTTTAGGAAGAATTCCAACAATCGTTGGGATCCTAACAATCGTCACGACCTTTGTGCTCATTGTTTTAGTTCTCACTGTTCCTATGGTGATTTCCCAAACGAGTTCACTCGTAGGAGATGTCACAAACGGGAAACTCCGCTCGCAACTCGAACATGTGACTGAAAAGTACGCGCCTGAAGATCTTCGGGCTGATATAGAACAAACACTTGCGTACTTACCTTCGGCAGAGAAAGATGCAAACATAGACGACAGTCAGGCAGATGTTGTACAAACACAATCGGAGAATGAGGCCTTGATGAACATCGCAAAGCAAACAAGTGATGTTGCATTGAACGTACTTGGTGGAATTGTTCGGTTTGGAATGTTAGCGGTGTTGATTCCCTTTTACTTCTTCTTTTTCAGCCTGTGGTTCCCTGATGTAGTCAAATTTGCAAGAAGCCTTGTTCCTGATGATGGGCGTGAAGAATTAGAATCACTTCTTGCCAAAATGGACGCAGCTGTGGCGGGATTTGTTCGTGGTCGAATTGTCATCGCCATCATTATGGGTGCTGTGTTAGCTGCAGGATGGATGATCGTTGGGGTTCCGTACGCAATTCTGTTAGGCATAGCGATTGGATTTCTTTGTGCAGTACCCTTCCTTGGTTTAATTGGTATTCCCGTTTCAGTGGGTTTGCTCTTCCTTGATCAACTTGGTGTGCCTGAGGCAAGTAGGATGACCTGGTGGGGGATTCTCCTTTGGCCAACACTGGTGTTTGGAATAGTACAAGCCCTTGATGGCTGGATCTTAACACCGCTCATTGCAGGCAAAGCAACAAATCTTGATCCTGTGACAATTTTCGTAGCCGTTCTCGCAGGAGGAAGTGTACTTGGCGCATATGGAATGTTGTTAGCAGTCCCAGTGGCAGCGTGCATAAAAATATCATTGCAAGAGATTGTGTTACCAAACATTCGGGCTTGGGCTCAAGGTGACGCGAAAGATCCATTGCCATTTGAAGAGTAGTTTTGTTAAAAAACACCCCGCCAATCAAGACGGGGTGTTGCATGTACGTGGAGAATTATTTAATCTGATTGGTACGTTTGCAGGTTAAACAATTTTGTATGACCACTACTGTTGCTTGCGATTCCTTGGGTGTAGTGTTGAAGTGGATGGTTGAATAATCTACCCCGTTTAGAGAAGGACCGAACCTTGTTGTCTAAAGGATATATCCAGCAATGATGAGATCATCCCGCTCATCTGCTCCAAGGTCAATTTGCATTCGCTCTCTTGGGTTTCCATATCCTTCGCCATCAAAATCTAGAATATTGACTCCTTTCATGATGTGTGTAGACCTGTTGAAACAAACTATGTATAGCAGGCGAAAGGAACAATAAATTTCCGCAAATATCCGCAAATATCCCCAGAACCGGAAAAAGTGACTGCCGATTTCAAAGCCAAATGGGAGCGTTGGGGGGGGAAGAGAGAATCTATTTGCGTTTTCGGCGTTTGAATCGGTGCTTGTTTGATTTTGTTTTCGTTGACCCTCTGCCAGTTAATCCAGGCATTCCAGACATACCAGCCATTGAAGCAGGGTCCATTCCCCCAGCGAGATCTTTCATCGCCCCCATTTTAGAACCTAAGCCACTTCCAGCCATCTGTTTTGACATTTTCTTCATCATTACGAATTGCTTTACGAATTTGTTAACGTCACTTGGATTTGTTCCTGAACCTTTTGCAATTCGTTTGATGCGGCTCTTTCCGAGAAGTTTGATGTCATCTTTTTCTTTTGATGTCATGGAAGATGCAATCGCTTCGATTTGGTCAAATTGTTTGTCATCTACTTGAATATTTTTTAACGCAGCTCCAACACCAGGAAGGAGACCTAGGAGTTGCTTCATGGGACCCATGCGACGAATCGATTTCAACTGATTGATGAAGTCAGTTACAGTCATCGTTCCACTCGCCATTTTTTGTGCGATGTTCTCTGCGTCTTCCTCAGAAAATTCTTCTTGTGCTTTCTCAACAAGTGAGACAACATCACCCATGCCGAGGATCCGACTAGCAATACGCTCAGGGTGGAACTCTTCGAGAGAGTCAAACTTTTCTCCAGTGCCGATGAACTTAATTGGCACTCCTGTTACTTGTTTGACAGATAAAGCAGCGCCACCTCGAGTGTCAGAATCGAATTTCGTCAGGATGACACCATCAACAGCGAGTTGTGAATGGAACGTGCTTGCTGCATTTACTGCATCTTGCCCAATCATCGCATCCACAACAAGGAATATCTGATGCGGGGTTGTGGTTGTTTGTACACCCCGAAGTTCCTTCATCAACTCGTCATCAATGTGCAGACGACCTGCGGTATCAAGAATAACAACATCAATTTTATTTTTTCGAGCGTGTTTCACGCCACGTTTACAAACACCTACAGCAACACCAGTGGCAGTGCCATATTCACCACATTTTTCTGGTTCTGCGTAGCAAGTAACTTCGCCAGACCCTTTCCCATGTTTGTTAACATCGCCTGCAGTGACCTGTAATTGCTCAACAGCAGCAGGTCTCTGAAGGTCAGCTGCTACAAGTGAAACTTTTTTGCCTCGAGCCTTCAAGTATGCAGCAACTTTTCCACACGTTGTTGTTTTACCAGAACCTTGAAGGCCACACATCATAATGATGGTCGGACCCGGATCAACGAGCATAACACCGCTTTCAACAGGTCCCATTAAATCAATGAGTCGCTGATTGACGATGCCAATCATTTCTTCACCTGGTTTCAGGGATGTCGTGACTTTTGCGCCTAGTGCGTCGTTGACAACCTCTTCACAGAAATCAGAGACTACGTCAACGTGCACGTCAGCATCGAGCAACGCTCTGCGAACATCAGCCATTACATCACGAACGTTGCGTTCGTTGATTTTTCCTCGGCCAGAGAGATTTCGCAGCGCGCCAGTTAGTTTTCCAGAGAGTGAATCAAACATTGTGAGCGGTGTATTCTAGCATTTGCGGGCGAGCCAAGTTTTTAACTGAGAAGGGGAGAAACAATTGATGCATTTGTCTGGTGTTACCCAGCCTCGACGAGCTGTCAAAATGCCATACCGCAATTGATCAAAATCTTCTGCGCTGTGTGCATCTGTATTGATGGAAATCATGACGCCTGCTTCAATGGCACCCTGAACATGCGTATCCCGTAAATCGAGTCTCCAACTATTTGCATTAATTTCCAAGGCAGTTTGTGTTTCTGCTGCTGCTGCAAAGAGGACGGACATATCTAGCTCAAGACCAGGTCGCTTCCCAAGAACCCGCCCTGTAGGGTGCCCGATGATGTGCACAAGTGGATGTTCTATTGCTGCTAAGAGTCTCGCAGTTGCTTTTGACGGGTCTTGTTTGAGAGATGCATGTGGGGATGCAACAACAATGTCGAGTTGTTCAAGCATGTCATCTGCATAATCCAATGTTCCATCGATGTGGATGTCAACCTCGCTTCCAGCAAGAATCGTAATGCCATCGATTTCTTCATTTGCTGCTTGGATCTCTCGAATGTGTTTGAGCAAACGGTCCTGAGATAGCCCATTTGCCTGAACGGAAGATTTGCTGTGATCTGTAACAGCAACGGTATGAAACCCTCTATGCCTCGCTTCCCTCGCAAGGTCTACGATGGAGAGGTGCCCATCACTTGCGAGTGTGTGGCAATGCAAATCAGATTGAATATCCGAGTGCTCGATCAGGTTCGGAGTTGTTTGTAGCAAACACTCTGATTTCCCTTCTCGTACTTCAGGCGGAATGTAGGGGTATCCTAGGTTTTGATAGATATCTGACTCTGTTTTTGATGCAAGGCATGCTTCATTTTGATCAAAAAGACCGTATTCGTTGAGGCGTTTGCCTTGTTTCTTTGCGTGTTCCCGCAGTAGAACATTGTGTTCTTTGCTTCCTGTGAAGTACATGAGTGTCGCTCCAAAAACGTCCTCCTCTACAACGCGTAGATCAACTTGCATGCCACAGTCAAGTCGAACACTGCATTTGGTTTCGCCCTGCACGAGAATTTTTGTGATTCCTTTGAGTGAACAGAAGGTCGTTGTAAGAAGCGTTGGATTTGTTGTGCTTGCAAGAATGTCGATATCCCCGATCGTTTCCTTACCGCGCCGCAGTGATCCAACAAATTGTATCTGAAGAATCCCATCTAACTTTGAAAGGGTGTCTACGATTTCTTCTGCAATTGGCATCGCAACCCCAAGACGCGTGCGAATGGAAGATGTTTCGAGGAACTCAAGAGAGTCAGCAATATTTGCGATTGTTTTTTTGCCCATGCGTGGGAGGGATACAAGTCGCCCCTCGGTGATTGCTTCCTTCAATGATTGAAGATCAGTTACATCAGCTTCTTGCCACAATCTTCTGACAGTCTTAGGACCTAAGCCTTGAACCTTCATGACATCGAGTAATCCACTCGGAATCGATTCAAGAAGCTCAGTAAGTTCGTGGATCTCTCCTGTTTCAAGAAACTCTTCGATTTTGGAAGCTGATCCTTTTCCGATTCCTTGCAAGGATGCTGGATCATCAATTGTTGAGATATCATCAACAAGATCTTCAAGAACTCGAGCGACTTTTGTGTGCGCGTTGATCCGGAACGCGTTTGCCCCACTGATTTCTAAAATCGTGGCAAACTGATGAAAAAGTGCAGCGAGAGTACTGTTTGTGCTCATTACGCAACGTCCCCTAATCCAAGGGATTCACCGTATTTTTTGAGGAGTCGTTTCCGAAGTAATTCCGAATTGGCAAGTGTTGGATCTTGTTCGATCCATTTGATAGCTTCTCTACGAGCCATGCGAAGGAGCTCAAGATCTCTTGGCAAACGTGCTGTTGTAAAAGGGGGTATACCACTCTGCTTAGAACCGAATAACTCGCCAGGCCCTCGGATTTCTAAATCTTTTTCAGCAATGAGGAAGCCATCTGTTGATTCGACAATTGCTTGAAGTCGTTCGGTTGCATCGGGCGTTGTGGGGGATGCAATCAACGCGCACACACCTTTCAATTCGCCACGTCCGACGCGACCCCTGAGTTGATGCAGTTGTGCAAGACCAAATCGATCGGCGTGCTCGATGACGATCATCGTGGCGTTTGGAACATCCACTCCAACCTCAATCACTGTTGTAGCTACGAGCACATCAATAGCACCTGCTCGAAACGATTGCATCGTTTCTTCTCGTTCTTCACTTTTCATTCGTCCGTGAATACATGCGATATGTTTTTCTTTAAAGTACGTTTCTCGCAACGAAGCAGCGTGGCTCGTCACTGCTTTCATTCCTGAATCGGTATCTTCCACTAGTGGAACGACAACATACCCTTGCTGCCCTTGGTCGACAAGTTCTCTGAGGTAGGTGTAGACCTTTGGAGCATCTTGTGGGCAGACGAGTCTTGTTGTTATGGGAGACCGCCCTAGTGGGAGACCTGTAATTGTGGAAACATCGAGGTCTCCAAAAATCGTAAGAGAAAGTGTTCGGGGAATTGGTGTTGCTGTCATCACGAGAGTGTGGGGAACGGTTTTTGCGTCATCCCTTTTGTTTCGCAACGTTGCACGCTGGTGTACGCCAAAACGATGCTGTTCATCCACAATCGAAACAGCGATATTTGAGAAGACAACGTCTGAAGTCAAGAGTGCGTGTGTTCCGACAACGATGTCGATGGTTCCATTTCCAATCTTCTGAATGCATGCATTCCGCTCTTTTGTGCTCAGGGAACTTGTCAGTAATGCGACTGAGACTGAAGAGCCATCTAGCATTTCTTGGATTGTTTTGAAATGTTGCTCAGCAAGCAACTCTGTTGGAGCCATCAATGCTGCTTGAGATCCTTCTACAACAGCCATCAACATCGCATGGACCGCTACGACTGTCTTGCCAGACCCTACATCGCCCTGAAGCAATCGATTCATAGGGATGGTTCGTGTAACATCGTTCGCGATTTCTTCGATGACATGTTGTTGTGAAGGGGTGAGTGTGAATGGGATTCTCGATTCAATCCTAGATCTGATGTTTTCGTTCCAAGAAAGTGCTAGGGCGTGCATCGTTGCTTGTCGATGATGTCGTTTCATCATGACCCCAAGCTGTAAGAGGAATAACTCATCGTATGCAATTCTCCTGCGACCTTCGTTTGATTCATCAAGATCTTTTGGTTTGTGAACCATTCTGTAGGCGTCTTGCAATTTGGGCATTTCGAGTGAAGAACAAGTTTCGTTAGGGAAGTGATCTTCAATCAGCGGTAGTGCAGCTGTAAGAATTTCATCAACCATGGTGGAGATTGCAGTTGAAGAGATGTACTCGTTCGCTCGATAGACAGGGCAAAGACCACCATCGATAATTTGCGCAGTCTCTACTGATTCCACTTCCTCCCAACGAGGGTTGGTCATCTGGACCTTGTTTTTGTAATTTGAAAGGGTCCCATGTACTCTGATTCGCATCTCTGGATGCAACTTTTTTGCAATCCACGGTTGGTTGAACCAATGCACTGTAAGTTCTCCAGAGTCATCTTCAAGGACGACTTCTACACGTGCTTTGCTTTTTTTCCAGCCGCGAATTGGGCGAACAGACACGATTTCCCCTGTAATTGAAACAAGGTCAGTACTTCGGGGTGCATCGCCGAGTATCTCGATGGATTCTTGAATCGTAGTACTTCCATGATGCGCTTCAAATCGGTAGGGGATGTGTTTGATGAGGTCTGCAACTGTTTTAATTCCGAGTTTCTCCAAACCTAGGAGATGCTCAGGCATGAATCCATCGAGCGATTGCACAGAGCGGCGTAATTCGTTGGTAGTATTCTGCATATCTTTAGTGAGCAGCATACCACCTGACGTACCAATGGATTCCTCTGAAACACATTCCCCCCCGACTCCTCTTTCAGTTACAGATCTGAGCAAAAAGATCCACACTGTCTTAGACGGGCGGATAGGTAGAATTGATGTTGTTGGACAAGTAAACAAACCAAGTTTCAAACACCACTGGTACTTTAGCCTGACTGATGGGGAGGCATCAATTGATTGCGCAATGTGGGCTTCAAGACTCAGCGGTGTTCAGCCTAGGGATTGGAGGCCAAAACAAGGGGATCAGGTGATTATTCGTGGGACGATCGGCCACTTTGCGAAGTACGGAAAAACGCAGATTTATGTGGAGCGAATGAAACCTGCAGCTGAGGAAAAGGGCGTACTCCAACAACAATACGAAGCGTTATTGAAAGAGTTTCGAGAAAAAGGTTGTTTTGATGAACGCCATAAAAAACAACTTCCTTTGTATCCTCGCACAATAGCAGTGATCACAAGTGCAACTTCTGCAGCAGTTCGAGATGTGATTGAAACCGCAAGAAGGCGGTGGGCAGCAGTTGAGCTTATGATTGTGAATGTCCCAGTACAAGGGAAAGGCGCAGCTCAATGTATTGCGAAGGCGATCCGAACGGTTGATGATGCTGCTGAGAAATTCGGTATTGACGCTGTTATTGTGACTCGTGGTGGTGGGTCACTCGAGGAACTTTGGTCATTTAATGAACGAGAAGTTGCTGAAGCAACGTTTCAAGCAAACATTCCGATCGTTGCAGCGATTGGCCACGAATCAGATACGACGATGATCGAACTTGTTGCGGATCATCGAGCCTCAACACCAACGCAAGCGGCGATGGTGCTTGTGCCTGATGCATCAGAGTTATCACAGATGGTGGAACATCTCAAGCTCCAGTTGTACACAACAACGCGCAGAGTGGTGGAGCTTGCGCGGGGCAAACTCTCGCAATCGCACAACAGGATTTCTGCATTGTCATCCGCACTTTTACATCAACGGACAAAACGTTTGGCCATTTTGCAAGATGCATTAAATGCGAAACAACCCCACGCAGTTTTACGAAAACGACAAGAGCGGTTCTATCTTGCAGAAGCATCGTTACAAAGAGGGATGTCAACCTCTCTTGCTTCTCGTTTGCAAAGAACAGAAACTCTTGCAAGTAAACTCGAAGCAATTGGCCCACAGGCAGTTCTCAAAAGAGGCTTTTCTTTAACGCAAGATGTTGATGGGAACATTCTTCGTTCAGTGAACGATGTCAGAAAAGGTCAAGAAATCCTCTCAGTTCTTGCTGACGGATCAGTGAAATCGAAGGTAGAGTAAACAGTATGAGTAAGAAATCCGAATTGCCAGACCCAGCATCATTGTCATTTGAACAAGCATCTGAAGAGCTTGAAACTATTGTGAAATCGATTGACAAAGGGGATGGAGCGTTAGATCAAATGTTACGTCAACATGCTAGAGGGCAAGCGCTTGTCAAACGTTGCAGAGAATTATTGGTAGAAGCTGAACAGCAACTCAAAACTGTTGAAGTTGATGAGATTCCATAACAAAAGGTCTTAGCCGTATTCTTAGCCTTACCGTTCAACCAAGTATCGATTCGCTGCTTCTCAAAGCTTCGTTATTGACACACTTGCCTCCCGCTTTGTTTGTTTTTGTTCTCGGCGCGTGTATCGGTAGCTTTTTGAATGTTGTGATCTACCGTCTACCTCGGCAATTGCCGCTTCTTACTCCACCAAGTAGTTGCCCGAGTTGTGGCCATCAACTGAGGTTTTTCAAAGAAAATCTACCGATACTTGGTTGGATTCTTTTGCGTGGAAAATGCAAGTATTGCAAGGCTCCAATCTCGTGTGAGTACCCTATTGTCGAATGCATCACTGCAACGATCTTTCTACTCTTGTACGTGTTGTGTTATTGGGTGCCAACTTCTAGCCCATTCTTTGGAGAAATCTTCGGGCAATGGTGGCACGCAAATGGAATCTATCGAACGCTTCCCGCATACATTGCGCTCGCTACCATGTGTAGCGGGCTTTTGGCAATGACTGTGATTGATGCAAGAACATACACGATCCCTATTCAAATTCCAGTTGCCATGACAGCGATCGCTTTGCTCTCAAGCCTTGTGCAACCTCTAATGCAGTTGCAGTTCACACCACATCAAACGTGGATGATGCCATTGACAGATTGGACATGGTCTTTAGCAGCCATAGGTGGATGTGCTGGCGTACTCCTAAGTGTAAGTTTCCTTCGAATTGGTGTGTTCAAATACAGTTTTGCTGATTATGAAGCGTACATCAAAGATGACGAACCTCTCGCAGAATATCCACATGCAAGGCGAGAGATGGTGCGGGAAACGCTCTTCCTACTTCCAGTCTTGATTGGATTCGTCGTGGGGTTTATGTTTGGCTATGAACGAGGGTATCCTCCGCTTCTGATCCAATCTGTGACCTCAGCAATGCTTGGATATCTCGTTGCTGGTGGGTTGGTCTGGGGCGTTCGTATTCTCGGTTCCCTCGCCTTTGGGAAGGAAGCGATGGGGCTAGGGGATGTTCACCTCCTTGCAGCAGTGGGCGCAGTCGTAGGTTGGTTTGATCCGATCCTTATTTTCTTTTTAGCCCCATTTAGTGGTTTGATTTGGGCGGCGATTTCTGCAATTCTTGCGAAGATGGGTAAGCAACGAAGAGAAATCCCGTACGGTCCACACCTTGCAATTGCGACACTGCTCGTTGTTTTAGCAATGCCTGTGGTCGATTGGGGGTGGAACATTTTCATGCCAGGCGTTGCTATGCCACAGGACGGAACGCAACAGCAGGAAAAATTGGGGGTAAAAAGTAGTCCTGACGATTTGACTAATGAACCGTTTCCGTATTCAATGCACATAACACCACTGCCGTTGGACACGGTTTAGAAAGATAGGATGTTTTTCTTTGACACGGTGTGGTCCTCTGAAACGGAGAAAGGACACGCAAGATGCGAAAAGTAGTAGCACTAGTAGGAATAACAATCGGGTTTGCGATGGTTGGGTGTTCAAACAACACTGAACAGTTAGACGCATTCAAAATAGAAAATGAAGAACTCAGGGCTCAGTACACCGAAGCGCAAGAAGCTTTGCAAGCTGCTGATTCAGATCTTCAACGGGCGCAAGAAGAACTTCGTGCAGAGCAAGAAAGAAATGGCACGTTGCAAACACAGCTCGACACACGGCCAGAGGTCATCAATGTGTTTGAAAATATTGACGGTGTCAATGCAGCGATGCGTGACAAAGACTTAGCACTCACTGTCGCGAGTGACCTCCTCTTTACTTCCGGCAGCGCAACATTGAAAAAGGCAGCTAAATCTACACTCACTGAAGTCGCCGATTCACTCAATTCTCAATACCCAGACCAATCAATTGTTGTGATGGGCTATACAGACACAGACAAAATTAAGAAGAGTAATTTTAAGAGTAACTGGCACCTTGCGTTTGATCGTGCTTGGGCGGTTCGAGATTACTTAGTTTCGAAAGGCGTGAATCAAAACCGAATCTCGATCGAAAGTTGGGGTCCAACAAAACCACTCGCAACAAAAGCAGCAAGTCGGCGTGTCGACATTGTTGTTGTTGATGACTAATCACACCCTGTTCTAGAAACAGAAGAAATAAAAAAAACCCCGTTCTTCTGAACGGGGTTTTTTGATTACATTGAGCAGCACGTTGGGGAAGTTTGAAGGTGACGATGTGGGTAGGACGGGGTAGAATGCGTTGATGGGCATACATGATCGAGAATACGCACGGTTTTCTGGTGGAGGGTTCGGTCAGAGGCCAAGACGTGGGCAAAAGCCGTGGAGTGTAAACACATGGCTCATCGCTATTTGCGTTGTTGTGTTTGTACTCGATGGCTTTATGGGGAACAAATTGATTCAATGGCTGCACTTTTCCACAGCGGATGGCTTTTTAGGGATTCAATTTTGGAGGTTCTTTGGCTTCCAATTTCTCCACGCAAATTTACCTCACCTTCTGTTCAACATGATCGCGTTGTATTTCTTTGGCCCACTTGTTGAGCAGTACCTTGGAGGGAAGCGATACCTTGCCTTTTATCTTCTGTGCGGTTTGTTTGGTGCTGTGCTCTATATGATTCTAAACCTCGGGGGCGTTCTGATTCAGAAAGAAATTCCGGGGTTACTTTTTAACGATATTCGCTCCCCACTCGTTGGTGCATCAGCTGGTGTTTTTGGGGTTCTTCTTGCTGGTGCTTTTCTTGCACCTAAAGTTAAAGTTCTTGTCTTCTTTGTTATTCCTATGCAATTGAAAACAATGGCATATGTACTTGTTGGCATTGCAGTGTATACAGTGTTGACTAGTGGGAGAAATGCAGGTGGTGAAGCAGCGCACCTTGGCGGGGCAGCTGCGGGATGGTATTTCATTCGAAACCCACGCCATCTTGCTGGCTTCTTTGATTTTCTTGGCAAAGCAGATCCGACATCGGAACACTTTGCGTTTCGAAAGATTCCCAAATCCCGTGATGAGGAAGTCGATCGCATTCTTGACAAAGTGCACAGAGATGGGTTGCCAAGCCTGAGTGCGAAGGAAAAGAAAATCTTGCATGATGCATCAAGAACACGCCGAGAAGAGCACTGATGCCGACACCTCTCACATTCCAAATACGAGAGAAAAGCAAGGAAAATGCTGCACGAACAGGTGTTGTGACAACCCCGCATGGGAGTTTTAAAACGCCAGCTTTTATGCCAGTTGGGACTCGAGCATCTGTCAAGGGTCTGACGCCTTGGCAAGTTCGATCTACGGGCAGTGAGATCATTTTAAATAATGCGTATCATCTTGCACTGAGACCTGGAGATACACAGATTGCAAAACACGGCGGTGTCCATTCGTTTATGCAGTGGAACCACCCAATATTGACAGATAGCGGTGGGTATCAAGCGTGGTCTATGGCAGACATCAACAAACTTGATGAAGATGGTGTCACGTTTAAATCTATCATTGATGGTTCAATGGTACGGATTACCCCCGAACGATCAATAGAAATTCAAAACAACCTTGGTGCAGATATTATTATGGCTTTTGATGATTGCCCATCGAGCGTCGCGCCACAAACACAGAACCTCGCAAGAAGACGTCATGCATTGACAAGCAGAGATGGAGTCTTGACAGAACGAGCGCATGAAAAGCGACTGCATGAATCACTCGACCGTACAGCGAGATGGCTTGAGAGGTGCGCTGCAGCGCATGCAAAACCCGACGTTCAAGCACTCTTTGGAATCGTTCAAGGTGGGACGAGCCTAGATCTTCGCAAGAGGAGTGTAGAGCAAGTGTGTAGCGTAGATCTTCCTGGCTATGCGATCGGTGGTGTGGCGGTTGGAGAATCTCCCGATGCGATTTCTGAGGTAGTGCAGTACACCGCAAAACTTCTACCTGAAGAAAAACCTCGATATTTGATGGGCGTTGGGTATGAACGTGATCTTCTCGCCGCAGTGATTTCAGGTGTTGACATGTTCGACTGTGTGCTGCCCACACGCAACGGAAGAAACGCCCATGCCTTTACGAGGGGAGGGCAGTTACACCTTCGAAATGCCCGTTACAAGGAAGATAGGGGCGTTTTAGAAGAGGGTTGCACGTGTGCGACCTGTACCTCAGGATTCAGCAGAGCCTACCTTCGGCATCTCTATATGTCGAAGGAGATGCTCTCTGGCATCCTCGTCAGTTTGCATAACATTCATCACTTTCAGTCGTTGATGGTGGACATACGGGCTTCTATACGCGATGATTCGTGGTCTTTGCTCTTTGAACGCTGGCCTGTGCTTGGCGTTGACCTGAATATTCACCAAATGACCTCTCAATAGGACAATTCTATGACTCTCTTTACAGCAAACGTCGAAGTACTCCACGCAGTTTTGACTCTCCAAGACCAGCCTGCAGCAAGTGGAAATCCCACCGGACCAGCAGCTCCTGGTCAAGAGAGCGAAGCAGTGGCACTCGTAGACGGAGCGCCGGTTGTAAGTGATCAAGGCGCTGTTCAAGATCCCTTTGGTGGCAACTTTTTTCTGATCCTGATGTTATTCGTTCTTGGCATGCTTGTCTTTAGTGCCTTTGGAGGGCGCAAACAACGTAAGAAACGAGCGTCAATGCTAGATTCCTTGAAGAAGCATGACCAAGTTGTAACCCGTGGTGGAGTCTTTGGATCCATTGTGGAACTTAAACCCGATCGTGTGATTCTCAAAGTTGATGAATCATCTAATACAAGAATTACCGTTGTTCGAGAAAGTATTGAGCAAGTAACGAACGATAGTAGTGAGTAACTTTTTTTCTTCCCCTTTATCTCTACGGATACATTAAGAAATGCAGAATCTTATTTCAAAGATTATTCTCATAGCCCTTATTCTCATTGGTTGCGCTTTCGCAGTCACGCCACCTGAGAAGAAGATTCGACTTGGACGAGACCTCAGTGGTGGTGTGAGTTTGGTCTACTCAGTACGCATGGATGACGACACAGTCGACCGCCAAGCAGT
>JASMLY010000044.1 GCA_030748455.1 Phycisphaerales bacterium
TGTCCTTTGGGACCGAGTCGAAGGGCGTGGATTTCAGGGGTGAACTGAGCAGAAGCCTCAGCTTCTAGTGAAGTGAATCCCTGACATACACAGTGGCGTTGCGAAGCAACGACACAGAGCTAAAAGAAAGCCCAGACTTTCGTCTGGGCTTTCTTTTAGCTCCCCCAATTGGACTCGAACCAATGACCTAGCGGTTAACAGCCGCTCGCTCTACCAACTGAGCTATAGGGGATAGGAATCGGGGATTATAGCAAACCAACGCCATCCGCAAAGGGGGTTGAATAAATTCCAGATGATTCCTACAATACGGGGCTCCCCCACAAAAACAGGGGAATTGGAGCCCACTATGAAGAACGAAATCCATCCCGAATACTACAACGATTGTAAAGTCATGTTCCGCGGCGAACACGTCATGACAGTAGGTGCTACTGTGCCGGAACTCCATGTCGATATATGGTCTGGATCACACCCGTTCTACACAGGTAAATCAGCATTCGTCGATGCTGCAGGACGTGTCGAGAAGTTCCAATCGAAGTTCAAAGGCGACTACTTCAAAAACAAAAAGAAGTAAGTCACCCCATTTCTCGCAAAACGCGTGCATTTCGCAGTACCCTGCTATCGTTGCGTTATGTCTGATCGTATCCCTGAAAATGTGCTTGAGAAATTACGTGCTATCAAACATCAGTTTGAAGAGCTTGCTGCACAGTTGATGGATATTGAGATTCTCAGCGACCACCGAAAAGTAGCTGCTCTTTCTATCAAAAAAGCCGCTATTTCCTCACTCGTAGAACAATTTACCTCATACGAATCCTTACTCTCACAGGAGCGTGAATGCCAAGAAGTTTTAAGGGGAGATGATGAAGAACTCTCCTCGATGGCTAGAGATGAACTCCCTCACATTGACGAAGCGCTTGTTGGTTTGACGCTCGCTATTCAAAAACAACTTGTCACTGCTGAAGAACAATCTGTGGGCTCAGTGATCCTTGAAGTTAGACCTGGTGTTGGGGGTGACGAAGCAGCCATCTGGGCAGCAGATTTGGAAGATATGTATAAACGGTATGCAAGTGTTCGTGGGTGGAAAACAGAGGAGATGGGTGGGACAAAAGACATTATTCTTACGATTGCCGGAGAAGGTGTGTGGGCGAACCTTGGTTTTGAAAGTGGAACCCATCAAGTGAAGCGTGTCCCAGCGACTGAGACGCAAGGTCGTATTCACACGTCTACTGCAACTGTTGCTGTGCTGCCTGAACCAGAAGAAGTTGAAGTCGACCTCGATCCGAACGATGTGAAAGAATCAATTACAACTTCCACGGGTCCTGGTGGGCAAAACGTCAACAAAGTTGCAACTGCCGTACATCTCATCCATGAACCAAGTGGTATCGAGGTTCGAATGCAGGACACGAAGAGCCAAGCGCAGAATAGAGAAAAGGCTTGGAAGTTACTTCGAGCTCGTTTGTTTGAGGTGCAAAAGGCAAAAGTGGATGCAGAACGTGCTGAAGCTCGCAGTTCGATGATCGGCAGTGGTAACAGGGCTGAAAAAATCCGTACGTACCGATACAAAGACAACTTAATCGTTGATCATAGAATTAGCGGAAACTACAACCTATCTGATACGATGAGTGGAACGATGCAACCAATGATTGATCAACTTATTGAAGCCGAAACTGCTCGGCGCTTGGCGGAGCTCTAAACATGTTCGACCAAGACCAACCAATTCAACAAGACCTTGTTTTGCCTATCGTTGTTGGTGCGAACCTCAGCGCCGAACTTACCGATCGCAGACGTGCAACATTTTTGCAACAATCGATTTTGGCTTGGATGGAAGCACAGCAAATTGCAGACCCCCCTTGGCCTCTTGTTTGTACAGATCTTTGGTATCTCAATGATCTTGAGTTACGTGTTCAGCCAACTATTTGCATCGGAAATCCAGATATCAATGCTGCTACAGCTGCCCTTTCCTCCAAACTTGACTCAGCCTATCTTGAAGAAAACCACTTTCACATACAACTAGACCCAGAGTTTGTAGAACTTAAATGTTGCATTTGGGGGGTTGATGATTCTGGAACTCGGGCGGGGTTAGAGTATTTTGTTTGCAACTTCCTTCCTCAATTTTTAGGGTCAATCTTCGGAATTCGGACATAAAAACACTTGCCCTCTGCGAGATGTATGCCTATTCTGTAATTGCGGATGAGCGTGGCGGGTTTTTACCTAAACACGGATTGTTTTACATCTTGGATTAACACGCATGCTTACTACACACAACAAAACTGACCAAGCGAGATTTGGTTTCACCCTCGTAGAAATTCTTGTGGTGATCGCCATCATTGCGATTTTGGCAGGCATCCTCCTCTCTGCGCTTGGCGGTGTTCAGGAGTCTGCAAAGAAAACAAAAACCGAAAGTCTCATGCAAGCATTTGCAAGAGCATGTGACATGTTCGCTCTCGATCATGGAAGGTATCCAGGGCTACTCCCTGAGAGTGCGATTGATGGTGTTCACATCACATCCATGCAAAATGCTCTTCTAGACCTGATGGGCGGCGCAAGAGCAAAGAATCTGAACTCACCAAACTCGGTGATTAATGAGTTCGATTCGTTTGCCTCTGGACCAGCGGTCGTGATTGAAAACACAGATTTTTTTGAAGATGAGGCGACAGCATCGGGTGTTCGGTGGGATCTTGCCTTTGACCAAAATCGCTTTGGTGAAGGACCGTGGATCGGAGGGCGTCAATATGAACCCTACTTCAGCCCAAAATCTGCTGACCTTCTTTATGCTGCGTATGACAACGATAGTGTTCCTCAACCAAATGATGTAGGCGACAGTTTTCTATTCCCAACGTTGATAGATACATGGGAATCTCCAATCATGTACTTCCGCTCAGCTCGAACTTCTGGTCCAATTATGGCTCCATCTGATTCGGACACTGCCACACCGATGCCACAATTTGAAATTCAAACCAACTTACAGTTTTTTGATCCCACCAAACAAATCATCAACGTGAATGGAAGTTTGTTTGGAAGTTCATCCTCTGTAGAAGATAAGGTGGCATGGCTCACCCTCTTGCTTGCACATCCAAGTTTCTGGGATATTGATAGCAACAACGCTGATGTGGATTTTCAGGATGGTGTTGCATGGGGAACAGCGCGAGGTCGATACATGGTGCTCTCTGCCGGTCAAGATACGATTTATCTTGAAAAAACAAATCAGCCTGCAGATGATGAAGGTGACCCGTACCAAAGCCCGTATGGTGGTGAAATTGCTCCAAACATGATGCATGACTTTGATGATGTCATCGTCCACGGTGGTGCGTAACACGACGACTTTCAATCCGTAACAGTAATTTGTGCAGTATTGTTTTCCACAGAGGCACAAAAACAAAAAAAGGCTCTCCCATCAGGGAGAGCCTTGTTTGAATCAAAGATACGTTCAATTACGCAAACAAGTTTTGAGCGTCAATAAACTCAATCACTTTTGCAACACATGTTTCAAGATCATCTTCGTGTGTTTTAATGTGAAGTTCTGCGCTTGCGGGCTCTTCATACGGTGCATCAATACCCGTAAATCCTGGAATCTCTCCCGCACGTGCTTTCTTATAGAGACCTTTTGGATCTCGTTCTTCTGCTGCTTCGAGTGAGCAGTCAATGTAGCATTCAAAGAATGGAACACCGTTTTCTGCATGAAGGGCACGAACGGCATCTCGGTCTTCAGCATATGGGCTGATAAAGCTCGCGATTGATAGGATCCCTGAGTCTGCAAACAATTTCGAAACTTCACCAATTCGGCGAATATTCTCTGTTCGATCTTCAGGGGAGAATCCGAGGTTTTTGTTCAAACCCATACGGATGTTATCACCATCAAGACGGTACGCATGGTGGCCTCGGCTCATGAGGACCTGTTCCACTGCAACTGCAATTGTACTTTTACCACTACCAGACAATCCTGTGAACCAAAAAGTTGCACCTTTTTGCCCCATGTTCTTCAATCGTTCTTCTGGTGTGACGGTACCTTCGTGAAAGGTGATGTTTGTTGCTACTTGTTCAGCCATTGTAATTTCCTTTTTAGGATGAGTTAATAATTAAATTATGCAGTTACGGTTGATGTTGCCCATTCAATCAAGACGTCTGCGACTTCTGGACGTGAGAATTCAGCTGGTGGTCGCTCTCCTTGTTCAAGCAAAGCGCGAACTTTTGTGCCTGACAAGAAAATCTGGTCGCCCTCAAGTTTTGGGAACGTCTTTGAACTGACCATGCCCTGAGCTTTCATGGAATACGCTGCATGTTCAAATTTGAGTGGCACAATGCCGATTTCTTCAGCGGTGAAGTTATCAAAAATGTTTTGTGCATCGTATGTGCCGTAATAATCGCCAACACCAGCGTGATCTCGACCGACGATAAAGTGTGTGACACCATAGTTTTTGCGGATCAACGCGTGCAACACTGCTTCTCGAGGTCCTGCATACCGCATTGCTGCGGGCATAACTGAGAGTGCCGTACAATCTTTTACGAAGTAATTATCGATGATTGTGTTGTAGCAATCCATTCGTACATCAGCTGGGATGTCACCTTCTTTTGTTTCACCAACGAGTGGGTGAATAAGAAGACCATCACAAATTTCTTGGGAACATTTGCAAAGATATTCATGCGCTCTGTGGATTGGATTTCGTGTTTGAAATGCAGCAACAGTTTTCCAACCGCGTGTTTCAAAATCTGAGCGAGTTGCAGCTGGGGCAAGGCGATATTCTGTGAATTGTTCACCTGGCTCAATTTCAGGTGTGACAGTCGCAACGTAGATGTCACCACCAACGAGCCATTCACCTTCGTCCATGACTTGTTTCGCGCCAGGGTGCGCTTCGTCTTCGGTTCCGAATACGTTTGGAATTTCGAGCGCTTTGTCGTGCGGATAAATTTCATCGCAATCAACGATTGCTAAGAACGTACCATCTTCATGGTAAAGCGCTGCACGACCACCTTCTGTCAATGTTGCTTTGACATCTTCATCAACAGCAAGGGTGATTGGGATTGGCCAAACTGTGCCATCTGCAAGGCGCATATCAGTACAGATGGATTCAAAATCTGCTTTTTTGCAGAATCCAGTTAACGGGCTAAACGCACCAATTGCAATCATCTCAAGGTCGCACGCTTGCTTCGATGAGAGAGTAATTTTTGGTAATGATGCAGCTTCTTCAGCAAGATTGCCATCTGTAAATCTGTTGACTAGGGTGCCTCCGTGAGGGGCGATGAGGTTTCCTGTTGACATGAGGATTGGAACTCCGTGTAGAGGTAGTGAGGGAGACTTTCAGATCCAGCCACCGTAGGCTGAAAATGACGCTAAATGCGTCGAAACGACCGATTGTAGAGACATTGGTGCCCTAAATCAACCTGTTTAGTCATAAATCAAGGGAACAGTTCATGACCTCAAAAACCCTGCGTTTTTAGGCTAAAAAGGGTGCTTTCTGCACGCTCTTGCGGGGTACTATTTCAATTTCTTTACTTGGGCATACACATCGACTATTTCTTGGACATAAGAATCCCAATTCCATGTTGCATCGATGTGGTTTTTCGCCTCAGCCCCCATTTGTGCACACCGCCCTTTGTCTTCCAAAAGCACATCGAGCGAGGCGGTAGTCTGCTCTACATCGCCGAGATCGGTCAGAAAACCCGTCTTCCCATCAAGTACAAATTCTGGATTGGAGCGTTGGTTCGTTGTGATCACTGGGATTCCCATCGCAAGCGTCTCTGCGATAACCAATTGTGGATCTATGCTCATGTGTCGAATTGGCATAACAACGCAAATCGATTCGAGAAGGAGCTTGGGTAAGGTGATTCCGTCCTTATACGGAAAATGGTACACATGAATGTTTGGATAACTCGTAGCTCGCTCTTCAATATCTTTGACAGGATCCCAGTGCTTGCGAACAGCGAATTCAAAGGCAACATCTGGATATTTTGCAGCGAGATTTTCATAGGCTCCCATTGCAACATCTGCACCATTTTTTGTTGTCAGATCTCGCCAGAACAAAACTCTGTGTTTCGGTTTTAATTCTGAACCATCGTGTTCTTCTGCAATAGATCGAATAATGCCATGCCGAACTTGCCTCGTACTGATCCCCTCACGTTCTAACCGATCTTTAACATACGTAGTTGAGGTCACAATCGCATCGACTTTGTTCCAAAGACGCTTTGTAACAAGCGAAAATTTTTCAGGAAACTGTGCACCTAAAATCGTAACAACTGTTGGAGTATCTAGCCCAAGAACCCGAAGCCCACCTGCTAAATGAGCAATTCTGTTATATCCAAACAAGTGCAGTACATCGAACTGCTGCTCCTTACAGATTCTCTTAATTTCATTGACCTGCTGCCACAATCGAGTTAGGCTTAGACCTTCCTTTTGTTGGCCTTTTCTTTCTAGCACCCCCCCCCGTTTTCTTGAATCTGTCACAAAATGAACAGGCATTTCTTGGTCCAAACAAAATGGTAACGAGCGCCCCTCACCGAATTCGTTGGTGATCAAGTGCACGTCATACCCTGCTTTTCGTAACACGTTGCAGCTTTCTAGTGGGACTTGGATATGACCAGATACGTTATGTTCGTACCCTTTCTGCCCAGCAATTGCAGATACATACACGCCGATTTTCATTTCAGATTGCATTCCAATGTGAAAGATCTCTCCCTAAGAACTTTGAAAGCTTCTCGTTGTATGGGCGGAAATGTTTCATGAGTTTCAATTTCGTTTCTTGGTGCATAGGAAGATACGACTGCCCTTTTGTTTTTCGGCTTCTTCGAATTTTGTCGCCAACCCAACTCTTACTTAATCGAGAAACGAGTGGTTTGAGACCACATTGGTGTAATTTTTTTCTTAGATGGGGAAACATTGATGCGTTTTTTCGTTGTCCAATCATTGATGATTCTGTTTGAGGATCAACGCCAAGAAATAGCAATACACTTTCAAGATATTTTTTGTCATTTGCATGCAAATCGTCATAGAGTAGAAATAGCAGTTGCCCCTCATCATAATGCGTAAGCAATTCCTCAATCTGATCAATGTACTGACCGCGTTTAAGTAAATCTGAATCTGATTCAATTGCCTCTTCGAACGTTGACCAATTGGACTCAGCCCTCCGAGATTGGTAATTGCTGTACGCCCGTTCAACAGGGTTTCTCATCACCATGAGGAGTTTGACGTGGGGAAAATGCTCTGCCATCTTGGGAATCGCATGTGGCAAGCAATACCCTGTCGCAATTTCCCCTACAGCACGATGCCGTTGATCTGCTCCACGAAATCGCTCGAGATACCAGTTGATCCCCTTTTCATAGTTGCGATCGAAAAAATAGGATTGTTTTGCTTCTGGAAGGAACACCTCAGGGTGCTCTCTTAATGCCGCATCTGTCCATGTCGTACCACATCGTTGGCAACCAACCATCAAAAATGTAATGTCAGAAGTTTCCTTCGAGGGCATCCACCCAAATATAGCATAAGAAGAATGTATAGGTTGCCATAATTTCTAGAAGCTCATCTCAAACATGTTGCACACAAATAATAAGATCAATCTGAATAGTTGCCGATGAATCACAAAAAATTTGTTCTGTTTGATGAACATGTACCCCATGAACCTAGTACTATTTCTAACATTGCCTATGAGCTTTCAGCGTACTTCGATAACAACTAGATACATCTTGAGAACTAGAGTGAACGTGCTGTAGATGGGTGAACGAACTCCAAAAAAGATGTCTGAGAAAAAAAAGGGGGTACATCGGATAGCGACGAATTATGGGCGGCTCATTGGCACAATGGCGATTGGAATTGCCACTGTCCCCTTACAAATCAAATGGATCGGCATGGATGGTTTTGGTCTTCTTGGCCTTGTTGGCTCTACAGTCGGCGTGGGTCGAATGCTCCAAGACATGACGAGAAGTTCTATGGTGCGAGAGTTGGGCGCTGCATGGCATAAGAACGATGATGGAATATTCAAGGAAACGTACGCGGGCTCATTTCGAGTAAGCGTCATCGTCACAATCCTTACAGCAATTGTGTTTGGGGGCATCATTTCTATACTCCCGCTGTTAGATATTAAATCCGAGTGGGTTGCCCCCGCGCAATGGATTACAGCATGTGAGGGGTTGGCAACCTGCGTCATCGTACTTCTCTCTCCTACGATCAACATGCTCATTGTCAAAGAGCAATTTTTTTGGCACAACGCGTGGACCGTTGTTCGCCGCAGTGCATTCCTGATTGCGACCATCATTCCCTACCTGATCATGCAGGTGGAAGATGTTCCCAAAGGGCTCTACATCTATGGAACCATTTTGTTAATCATCAATAGTGCAAGCACAGTGCTGTTGGTGCTTGGGTCAACAATGGCAGATACAAAGTTGATCCCTACTCTTCGCCATTCCACACCAGAAGCAATGAAGCGAGTCGCAGGAACCTTTGGTTGGAATAGTAGTGTGGTTTTGGCTGTTAATTTGCAAGAGAGAGTTGCCGCCTTCATCATGAATATCTTTTTCGGGCTGTGGGGAAATGCTGTTTTCTCTCTTGCATTACGTCTCGTGAGTTACATTCGGATGGCAACATTAGGTCTTACCTTTGGGCTTGATTCCGTCAGCGCACGCCTCAGCTCTGATGAAGATAAAAGTTCGTTGCAAAGCATGTTCCGGCACAGCACTCGGATGTTGAGCTTTGTTGCGTTTCCAGCGATGGTAGTCGTGTTTTTTCTCGCCGAACCCTTACTTAGAGTTTGGGTTGGAAGCAGTATTTCAAACCCAACAGAGATGCTCCCTCCATCTGAACTCCTCGTGAAGATCATGGTCCTAGGGCTTACTTGCAGAGCGATCTCTGACGGATGGATGAAATTGTTTTATGGGGCGGGTTTCATCCACAAGTATGCACCCTATGTACTCTTTGGTGGATTCTTTAATCCAATCCTTGCGATTGTTTTAATCAAGACCCTCCCAGAAAGTTGGAACTATATAGGTGCTGCAGTTGCATATTCTTTTGTTTTTCTCGTTGTCCATATGTTCGTGATGCCAAAAGTAACTGCAAGCGAAGTAAATCTTTCACTAAAAGTAATTCTTGCTCCTACCGCAAGACCCCTAGGCATTGCAATCGTACTCACTCCACTGTTGTTTCTTGGATACCAATTGGGCAATTCACCCGTAATGCATTGGTCAGGTCTACTGGTGAGTGTCTTTGCGTATGGTTGTATGTACATCGCTGCGAGCTGGTGGCTTGTGCTCACAAAACGAGAACGTAAAGGGATACTCCGAATCGCAACTCAAACGTTAGGGCTTGGGTCAGGATCATCGTAATCTTGAAAATCTTCTAGTACTTCGGTCTCGTCGTAACTGAACTCTTCCTCTTCTTGGATATCATCAAGAAGAGACCATTGGAGATTTCCGTCTCGAATATCATGCCACATCGCTATAAACCAACATGCGAGGACCACATGAAGGTAGGACCATGTGTACGTAGGCCAATACACAACTTGGTTGAACAATCCCTGAATGTACATTGCAATCAACAATGTAAAAAGGATGCTATAGACAAGAGGATCGCCAGGTAAAAAGTTCTTTACTTTCCACATCTTGTACCCACAAAATGAGGAATACACTGTCAACCAGAGCATCGGAAGCATGAGTGTGATCCCCCCTACATACATCAGATAAAACCATGCATTGTGTGGGTGCATGCCTACTTCTGAAACAGCTTTAAAATACGATTCTCCCTTCGACCCTAACAGACCAACGAGTGGTCTTCTAGGAAATACTTCACTCCAATATGTAGACCAGATATCTAGGCGGCCAGTTTCAAGCGAACCTAAGCGCTCTAGGTTGGCTTGTTCACCCATCGATAACACGAGTGGGATGGCGATCAGTGCGAGCACAATTCCAAAAAGCAACATGATTGGTCTTTTGGAAATTTTGAACAGTACTGGTACCATGACCATCGCAATGGCAAGCATTGTTTGCCGGCTTGCTGTGAGTAATGCCATCCCAATCGTTAGCGCAAGAATCCACATAAATATTGGTCGCCACGAGATTCGTTTGAACGTCATAGCAGCATAGGCAAACAACGGTGTCGCTAACGCAAAAAGCATTCCTGTTTGGTTTGAATTCGAGTTATAGGGTTCCCAACGACCCGATCCCTTCAGAAATGCGTCTTCTGGATACAACAGTAAGTTTGATGCGGGAATGGCAATCGCGAGTAAACAACCTAAGGTCAGTGCATTGATGATTCGCATGAGATCTGAGTGCGTAACGATCGTTCTCGCAGTGAGAACACCAGCAAGCGTGACGCAAATCCATTGTGACCGCAACACGAACGCTAAAAGAAGTTCTTGGACAGAAATGATGTAGACCATGGCCATACAAGCAATGAAAACAAATAGCCAACCTGCAAACGGCATGCTTCTCTTGGGGCCTGGATGTGCCCAAGCTGAAATCGCAATCAACAAGTACGCACCTCCCGAACTTATTTTCGCAGCAGCAGAAATTGGTCCCAGATCAGGAGATCTCGCGATCGTGAGCCAAGGAACCAAGAGGACCAAGCACAGAAACAATCGTTTCTCTTCTGGAATGAGAAAATAACAAAACAGAAGCAGAAAAATTGGAGCAAGCAGCAAGGGCTGGCTTAAAACAAGTTCAAGATAGACTGTAGTTTTGTCCATGCTGTCGTTTAGTCAGTATAGGTATCGGTCAGAGGTAGCGAGGTTCTCGTCATTTCCATAAATATGGTAAAACTAGGGGATGAATTGTTTGAACTTTGCAGTATACGTGACTCTTACCTCCACATTCTTGGGTAACACTGCGATCGGGCAGTGGAATCCTCAGGTGTACAACGCAATCAAATGGACCGCACCAAACCAAGGGCAACAAACAATTCAATACACGACAAACCAAGGGATTACCCGTGTCCCATTAGCGTATCATGGTGGTGTTGATTGGAATGAATCAGGTGATATTTCGCACCACGATATAGATCGGTTTACAACGTGGGTACACGAACACCTTCAGGAAAATTACTGCGGTCCTATCGTGCTTGATTATGAAAGACCTTGGTGGAAAGAACTAGGTGCTCGATCTATATTGCCAGAGCGACTTAGAGAAATCCTATCGATCTATATCGAAGGCGTACAAGTTGCAACAAAAATCTTGCCAAATGCACAGTGGGGGTATTGGGGGTTTCCACTACACAGAAACACAGGCAAAATATGGGCTGATGAAGGTCTCACAGTAGAGCCACTTGTTGCGAATAGCGCTGCACTCTACCCAGATGTATACGACAGTAAGCTCGGTGGAGACAGTTCTAATCATGCTGAAAATCACATTTCAAAAATTCTAGAACTTGCACAAGGAAGAATGCCTGTCTATGTATTTGTCTCACCTCGATACACGGGACAAGGCGGAAACCACACAAACTTTATTCCGAGTGAAGCCTTTTTAAAACAAGCGAATGCGGCAATGAAAGCCGTTTGGATTGATGCAGATGGTACGCAACATAGAATTCAGGGATTGATCTTTTGGGATTCTTATACATTCACTGCTGAAGAAGAATGGGCTGAACTCGATGAAAGACACACCTACTCTTTTAAACTTCTTTCGGCATTAGTAGAAGCATGGAAAAAAGAGTTAGCAGATACACGTGTTGAAACTTCGATACCTGAATCTCCATTTTGTCAATACGGACTCCCTGAACCTGTAAACAGTGCAGCTACCCTCAACCTAAAATCTCAAAAAATTCCCCACGAAGAGAATACGCAGATTTTGCCAGAAATGGAACATGATCGCGTAAACAGCGATCGTGTTCGAAGCCCTAGAATTAGAGAGTAATGCTGAGACTATTGCTTTTGTAATCTCCGTAACCTACGCAAAAATTTAGCCCTGCCAAGATCGGCATCGTTCAAAGATCCTTCTTCGATGTTCTCTTTGTACTCGCGAAATGGTGCCTCATCTGAAGTAAACCTGTTTCTTTGATTTCCTTCATCAAGCATTGGATCACCGCCATTTTTTTCTTTACGCTCTTCAAGTCGTTTCTTCAACTCTTCGAGTGCGGCTTGGTATTTTTCTTGAAAAGATGCCTGCTGTTCCTCGGTTAACAATTTCCATGCTCTCGCTTGATACACTGCTTGATCAGGTGCAAGCGCCATCAACGCTCTTGTGCGAGTACCAACATCATCTGGAATGTCATCCCCTGCTTGTTTTGCCTCTTTGGATTTTTTCTTTAGCTCGCGAATTTCTTTTCCATACTCCTTTTGGAATGCTTCTTGGGCAACGCGAAGTTCACGCATCAAAGTCTGAACATTGGTTTGTTGTTCTTCACTTAATTCGAGAGATTGAAATGTTTTAAGCCAAATTCTTGATTGGGCTTTGCTTTGGTGCGTTTTATTCCCCTTACCAGTTACTCGTGAGCGTTCTGCTCGCATGTCTTCTAGGGTTACTTCTTCATCTTGAACTGTTGGGCCAGCAAGAAGATCGTCTTGTATCTCTTGGCCAGTACCGGGAGAAGCCATAAAAACCAAAGCTGCCAGTACTGTTGTCCATGTGGTTTGAAGTGGTGTCATACGGTTCATTCCTTTTATTTGAGTCGTAAAGATTCAACGAGTCTTTAGAACGATATAATGCACGATTCCACTGAGAAAGGTACCAAATAATGCCACTTCAACCCACACAACTTAGAAACGCCCTCGCTTCTGTCATAGAAACGGACATTGGAAAGGATATCGTAACTGCAGGGATGGTCAAAGATCTCCAATGTGAGGGGGACAACATCACGCTAGAAATACAACTTTCATCTCCTGATAGCCCACTCAGAGATCAGCTACGAGAACAAATCGAGTCCGCATTGCGAGGTGCGGGTCAAGAACATGGCGAGGGTGTCGCAGCGATTCACATTACCTTTACATCAGATATGCGTTCAGCAAATGAACGCGTCAGAGAAGAATCGAACCCCCTGCCCCATGTTAAAAAAATTATCGCAGTCGGTGCTGGAAAAGGTGGTGTAGGGAAATCCACTGTTGCCACAATGTTTGCTGTGGGTCTCGCTAAACAAGGTGCAAAAGTAGGATTGCTCGATGGTGACATTTATGGACCATCAATGACAACGATGCTTGGATTACACCGACTTGAATCTAAAGCAGAAGAGAATCAACTTTTACCCTTTGAAGTTCATGGCATCAAAGCGATCACAATTGGAAAGTTAGTTGAACCCGATCGAGCACTTATCTGGAGGGGTCCGCGTGCACACAGTGCGTTTGGTCAACTCGCAACACAAACGAATTGGGGAGAACTCGATTATCTCATTGTTGATTTACCGCCAGGAACTGGTGATGTACCTCTTTCCTTAGCTCAATTGTTACCGCTCTCTGGAGCTGTCATTGTTTGTACACCGCAAGTCGTTGCACAAGACGATGCTCGTCGAGCAGTTCGTATGTTCGAACAACTTGGTGTTCCAATCCTAGGTCTTGTTGAAAACATGAGTTATTTTGTTGCCGACGATGGAAAAGAGTATGACATCTTTGGTCGAGGAGGTGGGCAACAGATGGCATCTGCTATGAACATCGATTATCTTGGTGGTATCCCGATCCATCCTGATATGCGAATTGCCGCAGATACAGGTGCCCCACTTAAAAATTGGGAAATCAACGACACAATGTCTAAAGCGCTTGACCAAGCTTGCGAAAACCTCGCAAAAGCAGCCGACATGGCTGACCCAAAAAGGCCAACCCTCACAGTTAGCTAAACATCAGAATCATCAACGAAACAGTGATTCCATTGTTCGTTCCATGAACGACCATCGAGGGGATCAACGTGCCTCTCCATTCACGAAGCATGTTCATACCAATGGCGATACTCATCAAGGCAGGAATTGCTACCCATCCTTGGGGATGAATCGCTGCAAACAAAAACGACACGAGTAGGGTACTGCAAATGATGTTGCACATCGTTCCTAGCCTCCCACTAGATCGCAGTTGCCTATAGAGCACACCTCGAAACACTGTTTCTTCAACCAAGGGTGCTGCAATCGCTGCCATCACTAGAAGTAGTATCTGAGTAGACCATACGCCCTGTGAGATATCGACAATGATCGGATGAGCCCCACCCCCAGTTCCCTGCAGAGGATTTGCCTCGGCTCCTCCTGAGGCAATCCCTTGGATAAGAACCAACACGAACGTAAGCAAGACCCCTATACCTAAAATCGGTAGTGTCTTGGCATACCCAAGTAACCCGACACCAATCTCTCTAAACAGTCCCTCACCTTTCGTCCAGCCGATATCTTCGCGTATTTGTTGCAATGAAACTCCACGGATTCTTGCCCAGAAGAGGACTGTCAAACTGCCAAAAAAGGCGCACAACACAAACACCAAGCTCACTGTTGTGTTGCCTTTTGCAACAACAGCACCAAGCGCTGACGCGATTGTTGGCAGAGCAAGAAGTGCAACAAGCCACAATGCGAACACCTCTGCATAGATACCATGATGTGGTGAGGGGGGAGGCAATGCAGACTTGATCGTTCCATCAACCACACTGATGATATTCAGTATGAGCAAGATGAGTCCAACGATCGCAGCCACACAGATGACCGCAAGAACGAGTAATACCATAAGCAACTTGCTCGCTGCAGACGCTTCCATCGCTTCTTTTTCTGCTGCATCTGCCTGTAAAAAGGTACCAAACCACCCAAGTGCATCCGATAGAGAAGCGTGTTCAGCAGGCAAGGTTCCCCCTTCGCAGAGAATATCGAGCATTTCTTGCGTTGTAGACTGCTGTTCATTCAACTCCACGCCCTCCGACGAGAGCACTGATTGCAATGAAAGAATCGCTGATTTCGCTGCATCTACATCGCCCAATCCGATCATAAAAGCGATAACTCGCTGTCGCTGATCTACCGTTCCCGTATTCAATACTTCTACAGATGCCGTGATCCCCTCGGTTGATCCTAGGAGTGACCCTTGTGCGAGGATGAGCTCTGCTTGCACTTGTGCGACAGCCAAACCTACTTCATCAGGTGAATCTCCCGCCCCATCAACCTCAGCTGAGAGAGTCTGGAGGTACGCTATACCCGCTACAAACAACAGAATAAGGACCCAAGAGGTCTTTACGAAAGCAGAGATTGGTTGATTCATTCGTAAATAATACCACCCAAAGGCGTTGACAATTGACCCGATTTTCGGTACTTTTATGCGTTCGTCCCACTGTAGGGGCAGAACGAGGAACAACGATTATGCCACGCCAAACAACATTTGCTAAAACTGGTGAAATTCAACCAAACTGGCTACATGTCGATGCAAAAGGTAAAACCCTTGGTCGCATGGCAACCACGATTGCAACCCATCTCATGGGAAAACATCGACCCGAATGGACCCCGCATGTCTTGAGTGGTGACTTTGTGATCGTGACAAATGCTGAACAAGTTGTGATGACAGGTCGTAAACTCGAACAAAAATCACAACTGATTTACAGTGGCTATCCAGGTGGCTTGAAAGCACACAAATACAGCGACTTGATTGAAAAACATCCCGAACGAATTATCGAAGAAGCTGTCCGAAGAATGCTTCCAAAAACTCGTTTAGGCAGAGACATGTTCAGAAGACTCAAGGTCTACAAGGGTCCAGAGCATCCACATACAAACCAGCAGCCAACAGAATTAGCCTGCTAAGTACCGAACCGTACGATCGCACTCGCGATTTTTTATCTCACTACGTTCTCAAGAGGGACTCCAAGAGTCTACGAACACCATGACAGAAGAAAATAACACTCCAGACACAGAACAGCCAACAGTTGAAAATACTGATGACGCAACAACTTCAACTGAAAACGTTGCGCAAGCCAAGGCTCCCGAAAAGAAAATCGAATCAAAGCCAACCACAAAACCTGCAGGAAATGCGCCTGATGGTCATTGGTGGTGGGGAACAGGACGGCGAAAAGCAGCAGTAGCCCGAGTTCGCATCCGTCCCGGTACAGGTGAATTCAACGTCAACAAACGAAAACTCACTGATTTCTTCTCTGAAATCCGTGACCACAAAAATATCTTGACAGTGTTAGAAAAAACAAACACCAAAGGATCCGTCGATGTCTTTGTCAACGCCAACGGTGGTGGATATACCGGTCAAGCTGGTGCCATCATTCTTGGTCTTGGACGTGCGCTTGCAAAATATGATCCTTCGCTTGAAAGCACTTTACGTGATCATGGGTATCTCACCCGTGACCCGAGAAAAGTGGAACGCAAAAAGCCTGGCCAACCAGGTGCTCGAAAGCGCTTCCAGTTCTCCAAGCGTTAATTCAACCCTTACTTTGATTCAAGATGGTTGCAACAACAGTTGCAACCATCTTTTTTTTACCACTTTTGCAACCCTCGAACCACTTTGATTTCGCTGCATTGCGCTTCTCTTGCAATCTCCATCACCGTTCTAGGAAATCCAACCCAACCAAACTTCAACGCATAGTACGCTTTTGATTCCTCAGCCACCTCCTCCGGTGTCTTTTGGGGTAACAACCGAGACCAAGAAATCAGTTCATTGCTTGGAAATGGCAGCGTTGTTGTACTTCGCCTTGCTGAAGCCCGCCCTCTTCTTGGTGGAATTCCTTCTTGTGATAAAACCCTGTCTATATGCGAAATTGACAAGGACTGTAACTTTTGACCTTTTGTTGGATCGATCGTAGATAGCACACTCCAAATCAATGCAATTGTATTTTTCACAAAGGTTGTTGATTGCTGAAGAGGTAGATCAGCAAGCGGCATGCCTACATGTTGTGTACAAACCGCTAGCCCTGCTGGTAAAGTTTGGAGCATCAACTGTTGTTGAATTTGAAATGCCCACCGCAAATCTGTTTCTATTCGATCGATGATTCTCGCTGGGGGTGCATATGGTAAAAGTGCAATTGCATGTGAAGCTCGGAACTTCAGCAAATGCATTGCTGATACGAGTGCCAATTCTTGTCCATCATCATCTCGTTGATCAACATTCTTCTCCGCAGAAATTTCCAAATGTGGAGGAGATAACGATTTCACTGAAGATACCCCGAGGATAATCTCTGCAGCGTCCTCTCTTTGAAATGAGGGCAATTCGATGAACGATATATTGTCTTCTTTCAACTCGGCTACTTTCAACCGAATGATTGCTTTCCTCATTGCTTCTGGTGTACGACCAAAGCGCCTCTGAAGCAATTTCCACGAAACACCTCGACGTTTTGCTCGTCGCACAATCTTTGCATCAGTCATAGAAAGAGGAGCTGTTTGTACATATGTGTGTTGCGTCCCTTCGTTATTTTTTAGAAGGGTGCGGATCGTCTCTAAACCACGATGGTTCGTACGTGCAAGTTCTTTTGCCAAAGCATTCAGGGTTAACCCTTTGCCTTTATATTGCTGAGCTGCATTAATCAATAACTTCTGTTCATTTGTAGTGAGCTGTGAAAACGCAGACGCTGTTTGTATTCGCTTTTTATGGTGTTTAAAAAACTGCGCAGCAGTTTCTTTCCTACACCCAAGTTTTTTCTTCGCCGAGGCATCAACTGTCCAATGAAATACAAGCCCTTCCTTTCGTAGACGTTGCACAGTCCTATTCGATACCCCATACAGTTGTGCGATTTCTTCAAGAGCGAGCATTCCCCCTCGCTTTAGATTTAATGTTCTGCTAATAACTGCCACAAGGGTGACTAAATCACTTCGAAGAGGATCACCCAACAAATTTAGTTGGTATTCTGATTCAACACGATACCCCGTAATCCGGAACACAACGTAATCAAGTGGGTACAGATGATCTTGCGAGATTTCGGATGCTAGTTGTTCACACGCATCCATTTGTTTTACTCGAACATGGTCAGGAGCTCTACAAATCTGCTCACCAAATTCCTGTAACTGCTTGATCTGAAACCGTGGTGCGATGGGCATCCATTAACCCCAGTTATAAAATTGCAATTCGCGCAATGTTTGTATCAAGCCATGGGCATACGCCCGATCAAAAAAATGTTTGACTGACTCTACATGGCGGTTCGTCCATTCGTATTCGATGGTTTCTTGAATGTACGAAAGTGCCTCAGGTTTTTCCCAGCCCCTTTGATTTGCAGAAGTAGACACAAGTTGCTCTAACCTATGTTTGTTTCGTTTTAATTGGCGATCAAGCGACATTGCGACCGTATGCACAACGTTGGTTTCCAATTGAGCCTTGCCCATCCAACACGCGAAGACAAATGGTAAGCCTGTGAGTTCTTTCCATGCTTCTCCCAAATCAAGCTCGTAAGGATAGTGAGTTGGTGTTTTACTAGACACAACTTTGTCACCGATCATGAGCACTGCATCTGGCCAATCGTCTACCGTTTTGTACTCCCGAATTTCGGATGTTTCGATTTGTATGGTTTTGTGATACACATCCTGCATAATGATTTGTAGTAGTGCAACTGATGTATGGCTGTCTAGATCACAGTACACTTTTTGAATTTGATCAATTGGTCGTGTGCTGCAAAGTCGTACAGTTCGAGTCGGGCCGTCGCTGCTCAGTACACCAACTTTCAAGATGCGAAGTGGTTCTGTTGACCTCTGGTAATCGATGGATGATGCGAGTGCGATATCAACCTGCTCTGCGAGCAGGGAATCGATCAATGTACTTGGAACTTGTGGGGAAAGAGTCACTCCCTCCACTGTTTCCATCCCCTCAATCAATGGAATGGTGTTGAGAAAACTCACGACGCCTAATCGTACTTGCTGCATCCGTACATCATAATTGGGTCATCCCTGCATTGACAGGATCAATCGTGTTATCGGTCGTAGAAAGAAATATGAATCTTTCGTGCATGTTCCCCTCCATCTTGCCGATAGGTGGGTTGGACAGGCGTGCTTTTGAGCCCAAGTAATGAAAGTAACATCTACAGGGACCGCCCACGGGCCGACCCACCTACCGTTACCGTTTCTTGGGCTCAACAGCACTCGTGCATCAAACTCTCTCTCTCCTCTCTCTCCACAGCGATCGGTCCCACTGTCTTCGGGCAGTGGGACGCGTTTTTTTAAAACCGATTCAGTTTTACATGCCCAGAGCAGATTTCGCCCGTTCTCGAGCCCCTATCTGCAATCCTTCACTCCGATACGTTCGAGTCACACGTGTTGAGATCCGACTGATGACAGCATGTGGAACGATGCCTGCAACGTGTGCCACATGGGACAAAGATGCCTTGCTCTGTGTTCTTGCAGAAAGCAATTCTGTAACGCACCCTACATCAATATTCGTTGTTTTCAAATCAGTCAAATCAATGGCGATTTGGTCCATACAGATCGCCCCGATGACAGGAGCATCTCCTATTGAATCCTTACCTTTTTTACAAAGGACATGTACAAACGCACCACTTTGTTGTCGATCTGCTCCAACACCCATTGGATATCCAGCGGCATACCCAACTGGAATGATCCCAATGGTTGAATTTCGCTTTGCGATCCATGTACCTCCATACCCAACGTGTTCACCCTTTCGAACCGATCGCACATGTGCAAGTCGAGCCGCCCACGAAACAACAGGACGAAACCCTTCTAGCCCTACAAGTGGTGCAGGTACTGTTCCAGTCCAAGCAAGACCTACTCGCACCATATTCCGATGTGTCCAAGGCCATTGCACTGCTGCAGCAGAGTTTGCTTCATGAACGAGGCAATCTGCTGGCAATTTGTACACCAAAGAATCTAGAAGTTTGTCGATTCGATCATGTTGTAACCGCGTCATCAATGCATCATGTACTGCAGAAGAAAAATGTGTCATGATTCCCATAAGTTTTAACCGCTGCTCAAGGAGGGTCGATTTGATTAGACCAGCCGCCTCCCAAGGGTCACAGCCCCCCCGATGCAACCCAGTATCAACTTTTATGTGTACGTTGATCACAGAACCAAATCTACGAGCCATTTGCATGATGGCATGAAGTTGGTCTGCACCGTGCACGACAAGGTGGACACGTCCTGTTGTAATCCCTCGGTACAGTGGATGAAATCTGTCAACTGTATAGACGGGGGCAAGTACGAGAATCTCTGATTGGATGCCAGCTGAGAGTAATGCCCCTGCTTCATCGGCGCTGTACACGGCGAGCATGTTGGCGTGATTGGAGAGTTTTGAGCCAATGCGGACAGCGCCCAAACCATACCCATCTGCTTTCACAACAGCACAAAACTTGCAATTTGTTCCGATATGGGATCGAATTGCGAAACAATTATGCTCAACCGCGCTGAGATCTACTTGTAAAGTACTTTGATTCTGCATCCATGCATCTCTATTCAGTAACGAAACGTCCGATACAATAATCATATCGTCGGCTCACCGATCGTACCATGACAAACAACCATTTACAGGTGATACCGAAGTAATACATTATGACAAAGCCTAAACTCGACCTCGAGATTTTCGACACCGACAAAACCTTCTCAGACATAGGACTCAACGATGCGTTACTGAAATCCATCAGTAAAGCGGGCTTTGACCACCCAACTGTTATTCAGTCGAATTTGATTCCACTCGCATTATCAGGTGCAGATATTCTCGGTCAATCAAGAACTGGTTCAGGTAAAACTGCAGCATTTGGGTTGCCCACCCTACACCTCCTCAATGAATCTGATGCGTTCGGGTCGCTTATTCTTGTTCCCACCCGTGAACTCGCCATACAAGTGTGCCATGAACTTCGTGAGCTTGGGCGCTTCACAAAATTACACCCTGTTCCAATTTATGGTGGACAAAAGATTAACACCCAAATTGAAAAACTCAAAGCCAATCCTCAAATTATCGTTGGCACCCCTGGTAGAGTGATGGACCTCCATCAACGTGGGCATCTTCCCTACAGTAAAATTAAGCTTGCAATTCTTGATGAAGTAGATCGAATGCTTGATATTGGTTTCAGAGATGACATTCGAAAAATCCTTGGTGGACTCAAACAAAAGCATCAAACGATTTTCGTCTCTGCTACGATTTCAGACGAAATTCGTCGGTTGTCCAAAAAATATATGGTTCAACCGAAATACCTTGATGTAACTTCCTCTTCAGGCAGTTTGACTGTCACGCAAGTACACCAAGAATATCTTCCTGTACAACCATGGGATAAACAGCGGCTACTCCATCACCTTCTTAGACATGAAGAAGCTGTGATGACACTCATTTTTTGTAAAACCAAAGCAACCGTGGATAAACTTACGCTTTTTCTTAAGAAGAAAGACATTGAAGCTGCATCGATTCATGGAGATCTTGCACAAAATAAGCGAAACGCTGTGATGCAAAAGTTACGCAATGGAAAACTCAGCGTTCTGATCGCATCTGATCTCGCTTCAAGAGGAATAGATGTGGACAACATTACACATGTCATCAACTATGACGTCCCTGAAGATCCTGAAGTTTATGTTCACCGAATTGGTCGAACAGCTCGAGCTGGCAGAGGAGGGATTGCGTGGATGTTTGTCACCCCAGAGCAAGGACAACTTCTCACACAAATTGAAGCATTAACGAATGTCGAGATTCCAATCAAGGAATACCCAGATTTTAAACCCGGTTCTGTTCCAGATAAAGTTCGCAAACAACAAAGAGCTGAAGAAAAGAGAATTGAAGATGTTAGAGAAGAGAAAAATCCAGCGAAGTTAAGCCTTCCAGATGAACAAAAGAGTCAAGACGAAACAAGCTTCCCAGGAGGTATTGTTCCAAAACAACTACCAAATAAACGACTCGGAGGAAGAACTAGAACGAGAAGGCGATGAGTGTATTCATAGCAGATGAAATTCGCACTGCCTTGCAGTCTAATGGACCAGTCGTTGCACTCGAGACTGCAGTTCTTACGAAAGGGCTTCCTCATACGTCGTGGAGTGACGTGTTTGGCGAAAGACCCCAATTGATCGATGCGGGAATTCCGATCAACCTTGCTGCTGCAAAGGCGATCTCACTTGCCGTTAAAACTGCAGGTGGGATCCCCGCTTGGATCGCTGTGATTGACGGCTCCCTTAGAATAGGGCTTTCAAATCAAGAAATTGAAACTCTTGCTCTAGATCACGACGCGGGTAAAGTTTCATTAGCCACAATTGCTTCAGATATTGCACTAAAAAAGAGTGCAGGGACGACAGTCGCAACAACGCTTCAAGCTTGTGAACTGATACGAAAACAACACAATCATTCCATTCGTGTATTCGCTACTGGTGGCATCGGAGGTATCCACCGGAACTGGTCCACAACCTTTGACATTTCAGCGGATTTGCGTGCGCTTGCAACAACTCCTGTTTGCGTTGTCGCAAGTGGTGCAAAATCTATTCTTGATGTTCGTGCTACGGTTGAATCACTTGAAACGCTCGGGGTACCAATCTTGGGACTTGGGATTGACCGGTTTCCATGCTTTGTTGAGAGTAGTTCTGATCAAGATCCAACGATTACTGCAGTTGATTCACCACAAGGTGTCGTTGACATTTGTGATCTTCACTGGAACCAACTGAACGCAAGTTCTTCTGTATTAGCAGCTTGCCAAGTTCCAGATGACGTTGCCCTTGATCGAGGCACGCTCGAAAAGGTCATTGAGGAGACCGATAGATCATGGCAAGCATCGGGAGACGTGGGTGCAACAAGAACGCCTGCACTCCTTGACGCCGTCGCTCGTCACACGAAGGGTACATCACTCGTTGCGAACCTCGCACTCCTCTGCAACAACGCTGCACTTGCAGCGGAGATTGCAGTTGAGATGTCCAAGAGGAGTACTTCTAGTCTATAATGTTGGGCATGAATTCGTGCTGTTCCCTTTTTGGAAACGAGTACGACGTTCACAGAGTATGGATCTAGGGGGAGTCAGGGGTTGGGGAAAAGGTAGTACTACGTGACAGAAGTTCAAAAAGAAACAATCGTTGGTTTACTTGATTGGGAAACCCCACATGAAGGGCGACTGCGCCAATGGGAAAATGGACCTGTGCTTGCTGAATCCGATCCGTTTGTACCGCTTAAATTAAAAGAAAAATACATGTTACGTGAGGGGCAGATGCTCACAACTTCTGTCATTCAGAAAAAATCGAAAAACAAAGGGAAGGATGGCGTTCGAAACGTACGCCCAGTCGTTTGGGAAATTTTAGAAATTGACGGCATCGATCCTGAAACATATGCGAAAAGAACACCGTTTGAAGAAATGACGGTCATCGACCCACAGCCCCGCATGACACTTGAACATCGTGGGTGTGCTCCCGCGTGTCGATTGATCGATCTCTTTTGCCCAATTGGGTTCGGTACACGCGGGCTCATTGTTGCGCCACCGAAGGCTGGAAAAACTGTTCTCTTGCAGAATATTGCTTCAGGAATTCACCACAACCATCCTGAAGTCGAACTCGTTGCGTTACTGATTGATGAACGACCCGAGGAAGTGACTGAATTCAAGCGAACTGTTCCCGCTGAAGTTCTTGCATCTTCGAACGACCAGAACGTTGATGAACATATCGAACTTGGGATGATGGCAATTGATCGTGCGAAGAGAAAGTTGGAAGCTGGAAACGATGTGGTCGTACTTCTTGATTCGTTAACTCGATTGGGTCGTGCCTTCAATAATTCTAAAAAGTATGCAAGTAGTGGACGAACCATGTCGGGTGGGCTTGACGCAAAAGCGCTTGATATACCAAAGCAACTGTTTGGTGGCGCGCGAAATGTTGAACAGGAAGGATCACTGACTATTATCGCAAGTTGCCTTGTAGACACGGGGTCAAGAGCAGACCAAATCATCTTTGAAGAATTCAAAGGGACTGGAAACATGGAGTTGATTTTGGATCGTTCAATTTCTGAACAACGGCTGTTCCCCGCAATCAATTTGGCTGCATCTGGCACTCGAAAGGAAGACCTTTTGTTAACTCCAGAGGAATTTAAAACAGTCACTGCTTTGAGGCGACGATTACTCAACATGAAACCTCCAACGCAAATTCAACAACTCCTCAGTGCACTTGAACGGTTTCCAACGAATGAAGATCTCGTCGGTGGCTAGTCGGGTTCGTGGATAGTACAGTACCCTTATGGAAAAACAAATTGATCCTCGGCTTACTTCTGCGATGCACGCACTTGCAGGTGGCCAAGTGGAACAAGCTGAATTTCTGTGTCGGTCTGTGTTACAGGAACGCAAACGAGACGATCTAGCAATGGCCCTCCTTGCTCAAGTTTGCAACCATTTAGGTAAATACGATGAAGCAATTGAACTGATCAAAAACGCGATTGCTAAAAATGGAAAACGAGCTGACTACCATGGTTTGTTAGCTGACATGCTCACTGTCCGAGGGGAGTTCCGAGCCGCAATCGGTGCATACGATAAAGCATTAAAATTCCAGCCCAATCACCCTGGCGTACTTGCAGGTAAAGCAAATACGTGGCTTCGCCTTAGCGAGCCAGAAAAAGCAATCGCCCTTCTGTCTGGAGCGATGAAAAGCGGCAAAGAAGATCTTACAGTTGCAACTGTATATGCAAAAGCATTGATTGCTTCTGGAAAACCTGAAGAAGCAGCCTCAGCACTTCTTGTTCACGTACCTGCTGAACGAGAACCGATCGAAACGAGACGGATGCTCTATTTTGTACTTGGCAAGGCTATGGAAAAAGCAGGAGAATACCAAAGCGCATTCGAAGCATATACGCAGGGTAACAAGCTCACGAGAGATTCCTTTGATTTTGAAGAGTGGAACGCAAAACTCAACGATATCAAACTCGCATTTCCGGTTGGTCAAGTGGATGCAACCGTTGCCTCTTCACATACAGACGGTTCAAGAGTGTTCATTGTTGGCATGCTTCGAAGTGGTTCAACACTCACCGAGCAAATCATTGATGCACACCCTGATGGAGTTGGGCTTGGCGAAATCGAAGTGTTTCCAAATATACTCCAGCACTATTGCAACGAAGAATCATTTTCTTCATTCTGGAAAAAGATCGACCAACACACACTCGATGCAATCGCGCAAGAATACCTTGAAGCGACGAAATCGAATGCAAAAATAGTAACCGACAAACAACTGAGTAATTTTCAGTCCGTAGGGGCAATTTTGTCTGCTCTACCAAATGCAAAAATTATTCATTGCAAACGGAACCCGTTGTCTTTGGGTCTCTCCTGTTTTGCACAGAAGTTTCCTCCACACACAAATGCATGGGCGAACGATTTGGTCGATATCGGAAGGTACTACAACGGGTACGACACGTTGATGCACCATTGGAAAGAGTTGTTTGGTAATCGAATTCTCGATGTGCAATACGAAACACTCGTCCATCATCAAGAAGAGGAAACTAGAAGAATCCTTGATTTTTGTGAGCTCCCCTTTCACGATCGATGCATGCGATTCTGGGAAACTCGGCGGACGGTTCTTACATTAAGTCAAGATCAAGTCAATCAACCACTATATGCTTCAGCTGTAGATCGGCACGAGCGGTTTGGCGAACTTCTTGCCCCACTGCGAAATACGCTGCAATAAAAAAAACGCCGCTACAAAAGTAGCGGCGTTTCGTGAAGGGTATCCTTCGATATGAACTGTGAGTTTCACAGTTCGCACGTCATATTCGCAATTACTTGCGACGACGACGGCTTGCTACACCAGCAAGACCCAATAGTGCAATTGCACCTGGAGCTGGAAGAGCAAAGTCAAATGATTGATTTAGTGATTGGAACGTTTCACCTGCAGTATCTTTACCTTGAAGGTTGATAGTGCCAAATACGTGTGAACCTGTTCCATACATTGTAAATTGACCAACCATAACGCGAAGGTCTGCACCTGCAGCACCCTGAGCGTCGTCTGGAGTTACGAACCAAGTACCGTTATCAGTGTTGATAGCGCCACCAGCTTCAAAATCTGTCCAGTCAATACCAATGTTTAACATTGCATTGTCTACTTGATCTTCAAGACCAATTGTTACCCAACTGTCATAGACAAGGTCTGGAGCAAGTGGGTAGAACGCTGGGTTGATACCAGTACTTACTGCATCACCAAAATCTGATTGGAAAAATCCACCATCTGAATCAATAGTAAGCACGTTATCAGCGTTGCCGAAAACTGCGTCAAGTCGATCAGCTTCGTTGTCGAAGTCTGCGTAAATACGTGCAGTCCATGTACCTGCTTGAGCACCGTCACCGACTTGTTCGATCACTTCGTAGCTCAAACCTGTATAGTCTGCCATAGCTGTAGTCGCAAGAAGCGATCCAGCTACGATTGTCATTGAAAGCGTTTTGATATTCATGAGCTTTCCTTCCTTTTCATTCATTCCTGTTCTAGATCTAGAAAAAAACGTTAATGTTGGTGGGTGATTGCTTCAGCTCAGAGCTGACTTGAACGATCGAAGCGCCCATCCATGTTCCCCAACGGGAGAGTTATTCGCATAAAAGCATGGTCGGTTCCCACAACCTTGCCCTGCGGGCTCACTCGATGAGGTTTGTGCTAGAACACCATGCCTAGCAACAGGTTGAAGATAGCGGAACTTCCCGTTGAGTCAACATATTTACCCATTTTTATGGAAATAAATCGCGAAAAAACAGGTCCCATTTGCCTAAATTACCAAAAACATCCTCGATATTCCCAGAACTCACCTGCGAGAAAATTATTCACTCTCTGTGCGTTTTCTCATCATGGGCAAAGTTGACCCACTAGGAGTAGAGGGGCAGAATCTGTAATCTCGACAGTGACATTTTTTCCAAGGTATGCGTTTGGATCAGCATCGTGGGGAAGGTCAAACACACAGATCAAATCACCCCGAGTTCGACCTGATAACTGAATCGTTGGCTTTTCCCACTTCAATTCAATTCCTGCATTTTTGGTTGTTCGAGGGCTCAACCGTTCAACGAACACCTCCACCGCTCGTCCCTTGTAGGAGGCGTGAACGTCTGCACTGATCTCACTCCCAAGAGCGAGCAATGCGTTAAGTCGTTCACGTTTGATCTCCCGAGAAATGTCATCTTCGAACCTATCGATCGCCACTGTACCGGGTCTTGGTGAGTAATGAAATACAAAGTTATTTTTAAACCGTACACGATTGAGGAGTTCCCTTGTCGCCTCATAATCAGCATCCGTTTCTGTGGGGAACCCAACGATTAGGTCGCCTGCGATCTCTACATCAGGAATAATCGAGCGAGCGCGTTCTATAAATTTGTAATATTCCTCGACTGTATATCCCCTGTTCATCAATTTCAGAATTCTGTTGGATCCAGATTGAGCGGGGACATGCAAATAGTTACAGATCCTAGGGCAATCTCGCATAGTTTCAAGGATGTCATCACCAAAATCTTTTGGATAACTTGTGACAAAACGAAGGCGTTCAATGGCAGATACTTCATCATGTATTCTGCGCAACAATTTTGCAAATGTCGTCGTGTTCTGGTCATCAGATGTGTCATCAGAGAACGCTTTTACACTCGGACCAACCTGTGGAACCTCACGACCATCGACAGAAACTGCCAACCCATGGGAATACCTGTAATGGTTTACTGTTTGACCGAGAAGGGTCACTTCGATCACCCCAGCATGGGCAAGTTTTTTACACTCCTCAACAATCGAATCTGGTGATCGGTGTACTTCAGCGCCTCTGGTGTTTGGGACCACGCAGTATGTGCAAAACTTGTTGCACCCTCGTGTAATACGGACATACGCAGATCGGGTAGATAGATTCGCATCAGGGTCAAACGCCCTTGAAAGGTCAAGTAGCTCAAGATTATCCTCAGCAGCTGACAAAGGAGCTGTTCGTCTTGAAGTGTTGCCCTGCAATGCTACGCGGTGCGCGGTTGAAACTCGTTCACCAGCAACTGCATTTTGAATAAGCAATGGCAATTTATCAAGTTCCCCCGGTCCACATAGAAAATCTATCTGAGGATACGATCCAAGAAGTTTCTTGCCTTCTCGTTCCGGCAAGCAGCCCAACATGCCAATGACAACTTCCCTTCCCTCCTTTTTTTCGAGACCGAGTTCTCCGATCCTGCTGAGAACTTTGTTTTCTGCTTGCTCGCGAACACTACAAGTATTGAAGAGCACAATATTGGCTGAGGACCGCTCATTTTGGAACGAATACCCAATGGCAGATAGTTGGCCTGCGATCAGTTCACTATCAAGTTCATTCATTTGGCAACCGAACGTTTCTAAAAAAATGCTCTTTGTTGCAGGAGGTTGTACGGGAGTATCTTCCATCTTGAATTGCGTAGTATGACGTAAAATTGTGAAGATTGTGCTTTCCCTAGCGATTGGGTCGATATCTGAGTTGATGAGAGCAGGTCAAGGTGTCGTCATTTTGTCAGTACTGTTATTGATGCTCGGAGTAGTAATGGTGAACTCCGCTGGCGCGTCAGTCACTAATGCTCCACTGACGCTCAAAGAAATGTTACTCAGTAGACCAGCCATGCTCGCGGTTTTTGCAATCGGTGCCATGTGGCTCGGAAGTCGGTTTCCGCTGCATCTTTTTCAAACCCGATGGTTTGGAATGTCAATCATTCTTTGGGGTGTGTTGCTTTCTGTGCTGCTCCTGTTGGCAGTGTACATCCCTGGAATCGGCAGAAGAATCAATGCAGCAAATCGCTGGATTGATCTTGGTGGTTTCGCCTTTCAACCAAGTGAAATCGCAAAGTGGGTACTGGTTGCAGCGGTCGCTTGGTGGGGAACAAATAGGGCAACAAAAATCACCTCGATCAAAGAGGGATTTTTTCCTGCGGTGCTCGTGCTGAGTGGCATTTGTGGAATAATTGCAGTCGAAGATTTGGGAACTGCAGTACTCATTTTTGGGGTGGCATGCATCGTATTGTTCGCAGCAGGATGCAAAACATGGCACTTTGTCTCACTTCTTCCATTTGGATTGGCGGCGCTTGTGGGACTGATTGTGATGAGCCCATATCGCATCGATCGACTCCGCGCGTTCTTGGATCCTTACGATGATCCTGGCGATATTGGGTACCACATTGTCCAATCTCTCACTGCAATTTCAAATGGTGGAATCCCAGGGCTAGGGTTGGGGCATGGGGTGTATAAGTTTGGGTACTTGCCAGAAGATACGACCGACTTCATATTCTCTGTGATTTGTGAAGAACTTGGTGTTGTGGGTGCAGGAGCTGTCATCTGTTTGTACGCAGGTATTCTGATTTTGAGTTTTTCTATTATTCGACGGTGTAGAGATTCGTTCCTGCAACTTCTTATTCTTGGTATTACAACAACAGTTGGTTTGCAAGCGAGTATGAACATCCTTGTCGTTACGTCACTCGCACCGACAAAGGGGATCGCCCTGCCGCTTCTTAGTAACGGTGGGACAGGTTGGTTGCTTACTGCATTTTGTATCGGTTTGGTGAATGCAGTAGACAGATCGACCTGCGCGGAAAATTTAGATTCACAACTTTGGCAACCATCCCATGCCTAACATTTTGATTGCAGGTGGAGGGAGTGGTGGGCATGTTGCACCTGCAATCGCTGTAGGTGAAGCACTCGTTGAGAGAGATTGCGACGTACTACTTGCCCATTCGACGAGAAGAATCGACGTTGAACTTATTCACGAAACAGCATTTGAAGCAACCCCCCTTCGAGCAATGCCATTGTCCCTCACTCCGTTGGGATTTTGGAGTTTTTGCATTGGCTTTCTTCGAGCTGCAAACAAAACCAAGAGACTCATTCAAACACGTGACATTCGATGTGTTGTCGCGACCGGTGGGTTTGTTGCAGCCCCTGCACTATGGGCGGCACATAGGATGCAAATCCCGACTGTGTTGTTGAACTTTGATCGCCCTGCTGGGAAAGCAAACAAACTCGCATCTCGTTGGGCTGATCAGGTTCTTTCTACTGTTGCTTGGGAACACGTAAACGCCCAACTCGTACCTCCTCCATTACGTCGATGCACGATTTCTAAAGATGATCAAAGAAAAAACAGAGTAGCGCTTGGACTAGATCCTTCATTAATGACCCTCATTGTTACTGGAGCTTCGCAAGGAGCTGAAACACTAAACGAGCTCGTTCCGGCGTTAGCAACGAAAGCGCCAACTGTATTCAAAAACTGGCAAATTTTCCATCTCTCTGGTCCAAATAAAGCGGTTGAAGTAAGAGATGCGTATGAAAAATCAGGCGTCAAGTTTGTTGTCCAAGAATTCACACATGAAATGGGTGCAGTTTGGGGCGCAGCTGATTTTGCAATTACACGGGGAGGTGCAAATACAATTGCAGAGATTGCGTTTAACGCTGTGCCAAGTATCGTACTGCCATATCCATTCCACACTGATGACCACCAACGAACCAATGCACTGCCACTTGCAGATCTTGGTGGTGTTCTCATTGAAACAGATCATACATCGCTGCATGGGAACATTCATGAGGGTGGCCAGAGAATAGTTGCACTCTTACAAAACCATGAACAGCGCTTCAAAATGCAACAAGCACTTGCGCTCGAAGCCCCCATCAACGGCGCCTCAGTCATTGCAGACGCCGTCCTTTCTTCGATCTAACACCACGACCCTTCGTCTGAGCATTACACAGAGGTATGCTCAGACGTATGGTCTGAGGTATGCACAGAGGTATACACAGAGGTATACACAGAGGTATGCACAGAGGTATGCACAGAGGTATACACAGAGGTATGCACAGAGGTATGCACAGAGGTATACACAGAGGTATGCTCAGAGGTATGGTCTGACGTATGCTCAGAGGTGATGGATGGGGTGAGACAGTTCGAGGGTGCGATGAGGTTTTTTTGATAAAAAATGCGTTTTCGGTGGATTTTATGGATTTTTGATATTACCTTTGATGAAGGAATCCCAGACTGGGAAGAACGCATGAGAGAAGATACGAGTACAAGCGAGGCACGATGCATTGTCCTGACACCAAAAGAAGGCGTAGATGCAGCATGTCGAATCATTCAAAGGCTTGAATTGAAAGCACATATTGAGCATTGCCCTCTTCTTGCATTGTCCGAATTAGTACTCATGCATCAGTTGAACCGAAATGACGCCGCATGGAACGCTGCACCAAAGCCAACTGTGCTAATACTCATCAACACCGACGCTATCGAAGGTGTTGCTGATCTTCAACGAGCATTGGCGCACTATCTTCCAGACGTTGAAATCTCCACTCTAAAGGATGGGCAAATACAATCAGTAAAAGATCAATCACATCTTGTTGACAATCTAGAAGAACCTCCGATTATTCATGCCGAATCTGTTGATCCAGATGAACTTTCAATGCTACTCGATTCAACAGAGTTGGGAACCGAAGAATGAGTGAAGTTCGAGACACAAGAGGAACGATGCTATTCGTAGGGTCATTTGATTCTGAACTGATCGCTGGTATAGAGCAACCAACAAACAACGTGAATACGTTGTTTGATGTATTGGGTGAGTTAGCAGTGAGTAGTGCAAAAGAAAACATAGACGCCATTGTGATCGATGACCATCTGTTAACAGGCGATAGTGATTCATCATTTGACGCGATCAGACGAGTGGACCCTTTTCCGATTCTCGTAGTAACAGGAGAATCAAAACACCATCAACTTGCAGATATTTGCATTCCTCGAGACACCACATCAAACCGATTGATTTCTGCAATTACAAATGCTCGCTCTCAACCAACCGCAATTCCATTTCAAGCAGATTTCGATCTCGATGATGCACTTGGCCTGATCGATCAATCAAAATCCACGCCTGATGGAAAATCACTTGGTGACGTAGACCTTGTCCGTGTTCTGTTGCACAACCCTTCACAATTTAGGAACACGCTTTTAGGATTACTCAAAGAACAAACACAATGGAAGTTTTGTGAGTTTGTCGATGATGAAACTCGCGTTCCACACAATGCGCAACATGGACAGATTCGTTACGGGCACCAAGAGCATGGCATCCTTGTAGCAATCGGTCCAACGAAACAAGAAGTTGTACGATGGGCACGATGGGCTTCTTGTTGGCTTGAATTGCACCTTCGTCTGCGCCGAATGAAACTACTTGCGTATCAAGACGAACTATCCGGTGCATGGAACAGAAGGTTTTTATCGACGTGCCTACGCAGAGAAATCAACCAGTGTTTAACTCAACGACGACCACTGACTGTGATGATCTTTGACATTGACAATTTTAAAAAATACAACGACCAATTTGGGCACGATGCTGGTGATGAAATCATCCGAGAAATTGTTCGTCTCCTCCGAGCTACAATCCGAAAAGGTGACCACGTCTGTAGGATTGGTGGAGATGAGTTTGCAGTGCTGTTTTGCGATCCAGAGCCCCCACGCACGCAGGGGTCAAACCACCCGACAACGGTTGAGTTCCTTGCACAACGTTTTCGTGACCAAGTTTCAAAAGCGCACTTTCCAAAACTTGGCAAAGATGGTCAGGGCTTAGTGTCGATATCTGGAGGGTTGGCAACCTTTCCTTGGGATGGCACCGAAGTAGACCCCCTACTGCAAATGGCTGACAAGAGATTGCTTGAATCAAAACGACATGGCAAAAACACCATCACCTTTGGCAAAGAACTCTAAACCATCTCTATCTAACTCTCTTGACATCAACAATTTCGGTCGAATTCTTGTACTGTCAGATCTACATCTCTGTAAAAGACTCTCAACTATTGATGATGTGGATCAACTTCGACCACTTTGGCAAGGGGTCGACACACTCATTCTCAACGGTGATACCGAGGAATCATATTCCAAAAAGTATGCCAAAGATTCACAAGCAAAAACAAAAGAACTCTTAGCCCTAGCAAGCAGTGACGGAGTAGATGTCGTGTTCCTTAATGGAAATCACGACCCGATGATCAGTGACAATCACGCGATCAAGATACATAATGATTCCATTCTCATTATGCATGGGCATGCTGTGTTTCCAGAAGTTGCACCTTGGACATGGTACGCAAAAAAAATTATTGCGCACCGCAAACAGGTATTGGCAGAACTTGGGAACAGTTATGAAGCACAGTTACACTCCACACAAATTGTTTCTGACAGATCTGCGAAAAGTAGAGCTATAAAAAACAGACCAAGTTTACTCGGTATACCGTACAGAACCGTGTGGTGCATTATCAAAATATTACATACGTGGCATCGATTTTCTCGAATCACCGATGCGTGGGTTTCTCAGTATTCTCCAAAGTCTAAGTTTGTAGTTGTTGGCCACACACATCACGCAGGCATTTGGGAAACGAAAAACCGAGTCATCATTAACACAGGATGTTTTGGGTTCCCAAGCCATCCCCGTGGAATTCTCATTGAGCAGAATACACTTCAAGTCTATCGAATCAAAAAACAACAGAACGAGTACGTTCTACATCAATTACTTGACTCTTGGGATTTTGATGAAAGGTAAGTGCGACTGGAAAGCGGAGCATCAAGAGCGCCTTCAATTATCTTGATCGCATCAAAGAGTAGCTGTAAATCTACGCCGGTCTCAATCCCCATCTTGCTCGCGAAATAAACCAAATCTTCAGTTGCAAGGTTTCCTGCTGACCCTGGTGCGTATGGGCAACCGCCTAGCCCACCGCAAGAAGTATCGAACCTTCGTACGCCTAGTTGCATAGCAGCAAATGCATTTGCAAGCGCTGTACCTCTTGTGTCATGCAGATGCAACACGGAATCTTCTGGCTTCAATACTCCTTCAAGACCTCCGTATAGTTTTTGTATATCTAAGGGAACTGCAACTCCGATCGTTTCACCCAATGATATGTCTTCAACACCAAGATCAAGCAACGGTGCAACAACATCTCGAACTTGATTCGGCATCACTGCGCCTTCGTACGGACAAGCAATCACGCAGCTGACATACCCACGTATACCTATGCCTTTTGATTTTGCTTCATCAACGATCGGTTTCATTCGTTCGATCGAACCTGCAATTGAAGTATTAATGTTTTTCTCACAAAATGATTCGCTTGCAGAAGTTACTAAGGCAATTTCATCAACACCAGATTTTTCAGCTTGCAACCATCCTTGTTTGTTGGGCACAAGTGCTGAATAACACACATGCTCCACTCGTTCGATTGCTTCAAAAACTTCGCTTGAATCTGCAAGTTGTGGTACCCACTGAGGGTTCACGAAAGAGGAAACTTCAATTCTCCCTAGCCCCGTCTTTGACAATGCATCGACAAGAGCTGTTTTTAATCTTGCATCCACAATTGTTTTTTGGTTTTGCAGTCCATCTCTTGGACCAACCTCTGTAATTTCAATCGAAGTGGGTACGTGCATGCTTATCTATCTTTCGGCGAAAGTGGTCGGATGACTGCGTTCAATTGTTCAGAACCTATCCAAGGATACACTGTCGAACCCTCAAGTTGTATGTGGTTTTTGATCATCGCGATCACTGCAACATCACCTCCCCGCATGGGACTTGTAGCACTTGAAGTAACAACCCCTATGGCTTTCCCACCTTGATCTGCAGTAGTGTCCCAAATTTGCGTTCCTGCGATAGGCAGCGCATCTTCTTGCAGTTCTAAACAAACTAATCCTTGTTTTGGTCCACCGAGACTCTCCATTCTTGCAACAACTTCTTGCCCAAGGTAACACCCCTTGTCAAATCGAACACGGGAATCGCAAGAAGATGTTTCATGGGGCAGGTTCGATGTGTCGTAATCAATTCTAAACATCGGTATATGCTCTTCAACTCGTACCATGTTCAACGCATACCAACCAATTGGGCGAACTCCTTTCGAGACAAGTTCCATCCATACATGTTCAGCTGAATCTAGATGAACGGTCATCGCTATGCCTCCAATACCCAATAAGCCAACGGGTAGTGAAAAACATCCATCACCGAGTGCAACTGCTTGAGGACCAAGCACCCAGAGTCGGTGTTCTGATTGTGTCACATTTTCGACAACAACATCATCGGCGACGATGTATTTTTCAAAATGTTCAAGTAACGAAGCCACAACTGTTACATCACAATCTATGAGTACTCTTGATTCTTGGTGCACAACAAGTACATCAGCAATGATTCTTCCTTTTCTATCTACTACAAAAGCGAGTTTTGATGCCCCAATTTCTAAATCGGATACCTGTTGGGTTGTCATTCGTTGCGCAAATGAAAGGCTGTCTGCACCGGTGAGTGAAATTGAACCCCTGCAAGCAGCGTCAAAAACTCCTGCACTTTTTCGTATTGCAGCGTATTCAAGTTCTACACTTCCTGTGGTCGCAAGAACTGTACAACCACAATCACCCCATGGTAAAAACTCACAAAGCAACGTCTCTGTTTGTTGCCCTGTTGCTGCGTTTTCACGTGATCCCACGGTCTCTGGCTGTTCCCATGAAAGTTCATACCGTGAGATACAATCTTGGAGTGGTGATGGGTTCGTCATTGTCTAGCAGCCTTACAAAATTGATCGAACAGTCCCTGCCCAAGTTGATATGCTTCCGTTCTCTCGGGATGCCACTGCACACCAACGTACCAGTGATGGTTTGGGTCTCGAATCGCTTCAATGATTCCATCCTCTGCTTGGGCAACTACCACCAGAGAACCTGAATCATTCATTGCTTGGTGGTGGGATGAGTGTACAACACCCTCTCCGAACTCGCCCTGAATTGCGTGCGTTCCGCTTGTATGTCGCTTGGAAAGGGAAGGTGGAAGATCTTGTGTAAGGGTTCCTTCCCCGAGCAATCCCATCCATTGCATGCCTAGGCAAATACCAAAGACGGGCTTGTTTGGAGCGTGTGTGAGTTTGCCAAGTAATGTTGTCTCGAACTCTTGTCGGATCGGGTTGCAGAGTGTGGCCTTTGGATGTGTCTCAATTCCCCACTGTTCCATGCGTGGATCATCGCCACCTGTAAAAATGAACCCATCACATAGATCGATGTATCGATCCTCTTCTCCTAGGATTGGTGGTAAAACCACGGGGATACCACCAGCCTTTGCCACGTAGAGCCCATAATTCGTACGTACGCGGTATCGATGATCAGAAATATCTGCAGTAATACCTATGATTGGCCTCATACAAGTGCGTAGGATACCTTCGAGGTGCCCTACGCGTTGCTACTAAGATCGAGATCGGTTATGATTTGTGATTCTCGTCGCCCCATCCACGTGCGTTGGGGCTGCCTTTTTCTGAACCCAGATGGTGGTTTAGGTACCCAAGACGAAAGGATCTCTTTTATGAGTACTGATTACGGAAACAGAAGTCGTTCAAAAACCTATCTCAAAACTGATAATACGGGCAAAAAGTACATCGACTACAAGTCGGTTGAAGATTTGCGTCGTTTGATGACTCCAAATGGAAAAATTTATTCCCGAAAACGACTCAATGCAAGCGCAAAGCAGCAACGAATGATCGCACAAGCAATCAAACGCGCGCGTTTTATGGCATTGCTCCCCTTTACTTCCGGTACGCTGTAAGAGAAACCCTACTTTCGAATCAGTACTCGTTTGAGGAACGACTTGATTGATTTCCAGATCAACCGAGATCTCAGCCTCCTCAGTTCTTCGTCATGTGGATCAATCTCTAATCCTTTTCGAACCCACCCCCACGACAAGCGATATTGTTGTGAGGCAAATGCCCAGAGTGCCAAGTTGTGTATCGAGGCAATACAATCGGGCTGAATCCGAAGTACTTTCCGACTCACTGCTGCACCTTCGTCTCGTTGGTCAGATGCAAACAACGCGACAGCCAATAACCGTAGTTGTTTTGGATCGCTCTGTTTTTTAGTAAGTTCGGAGAGAAGTGGAACAGCCATCGCCGGTTCACCAGCTTGTAAAAGTAGGGTCGCCATTTCGAGTTTCTTCTCAAGCGGTTCATCTTCACGCATGCGGTCTAAGCGCTCTTGAAGGAGTGGACGCGCTGCTTCAGTTCTACCCATCGCGAGCAGTGTTTTAGCGAGATATAACGATGCCATAGGGTGTGATGGATCCAATCGCCGTACAAGCCCCCAAGCGATAAACGCCTCTTCCCATCGTTGATCTTCCATAGCTATTGCACCTGCTCGTATGTGTGCCTGCACATTTGCGGGTTCTAGCTCAAGGATACGATGCAATTTCATCAGTGCTTCTTGGTTTTGTCCCGAATCAACCAACAAATCAGCGTGCAGTAAGAGCGCCTGAACATTACCCGGATCTTGCCGTAACTCACGCAGGAGTAACTGCGATGCCTGTCTACTTTCGCCCTTTGCGATCAAAGCACTTGCTAATCGGATTCGAGCACCGAGTACATTTTGATCAATCTTCATGGCTTCACGTGCGCACCATGCTGCTCGATCCCATTGTTCACGAATCAACAAACTTTCGCAAATCGATACCAATACATTCGCACTTGGTTCTGGCAGGGCATCTTGTGCCATGTAAAACGTAGTCTCTGCAAGGTCGTACTCTTTAGCTGAGGTTCGTGCGTCGATGAGCATCGCCCACGCTGGTTCACATTTTTGGTCGATTGCCAATACATCTTCGAACCAAGAGATTGCATCAGTACATCGCTCTAACCGCAAACAGGTGGAACCTGCTGCAAGTTGGGGACCTACTGCATCAGGTAAAAGGCGGGAGGCATGCTCGTAACTCGAAAGTGCCTCTGCATCACGATCGCACCGTTCAAGCGTTAAGCCTAAATTAAAGTGCCAATCACCCTGATCGGGATCGATATCAAGAGCTTTTCGAAGCTCTGATTCTGCATCAGACCACCGTCCACGCTCAAAGAAATCAAGCGCATTATCTGCATGTTGCTCTGCGTCCTGCCATTTACTCATGGACACACCATTATACGATCACTCCGATCTAAAGGGAACATATGTTTCGTAATCTAATACAATAAGAGCACCTTGCATTGCTCAGTTCTATTTCTGCCCATTCTCGCTATCCCAATAGCCTTTCACACTCTAGGCTGTGAGGCTACCCCTCAACAGAAATCCTCCACCGCACTTGGATCCCCAACGGATTTCGTTAAGACAAACAAGCAGGAAGAAGCCGCTGCGACACAGTTGGATATTGTCGAGGTCTACCAAGAATTGTGGCCACTGATTCCTATCGAACAGCAACATAAAAAGTTACCAAGTTTACTTACAAATGATCTGCCCGATCTCCGGTCGTTTGGTATCAAGCGAGTCTCTATTTTGAACCGAGATGGTGAAGCTACGGAAGCAGAGCTGCTCTCAATCGTTACCCTTCTTGGCGATCCGAACCCGAAAGTTCGCGTTGCAGCGGCTGAAATGTTGCCAGAAATTAGCTTGCCACAAGTGCCTGTTACAGTTGCCAGATATCTTGCAAGTGAAATGAACGAAGAAGTGGTTTTAGCAGAGATTACCTATTTCATAACCAATCCACATCCCGATGCTGCCCAACCGGTCATTGCTTGGTTGAACTCTCCACTTGTACAACAATCTTCCGAAGCACTTGTAGCGATATTCACTGACACTCGGTTGTTTGGTCAAGTTGATGAACTTTGGATTGATGCAGTGAAGCAAGCGCAACAAACCTACAGTGAACCAGCACTTCTCACTCTAGAGATCATCGTAGGATCTGACACAAACAGGCAACAGTGCAAAGAGTTACTCGCCCGAGCTTCTGATGCAAACCGAAGAGCAGTGGCAACGGGATTCGCAGCGATTGGCGCATGGGAACCCCTCCTGCCCTACAAAAACGACACCGAACTTTCACCATTCCTCATCGATGCATTACAAGTTAAAGGTGACCTAGATTCATTCGAAATGCTTCTCACATTAAAAGCAAGCATTGAGACTGGAGTTTGGAGCAACGCGTCTGTTCAGATCCTTAAAAATCTAGACACACGTTCATTACTCCTAGCAGACAATATGTTGCTCCAAGCAAACGAGACAGAGCTCCGCTTAAACACGTTGTTGGCCATTTGGAAACAATCAGAAAATCGTTCACTTGCTGCTCGAATTGCAATTGCAAAAAGAGCAATCCCACTTCTGAACGATGCGGGGAGGTCTGACGAAGCATTACAGATCCTTGAAGAATATGGCGATTCAATAATCGACGACGAATTACTCACGTTGCAGTTTGATACGGCTATCCTTGCATCGCTGTGGGATTCAGCAGCAGACGTTCGCCCTGAGCCAGCACCTTGGGTTCAAGCGTGGGTTTCAATGAAAGAAAACGATCCACCTTCCGCGGTTGTATTACGCCAACAAATTTTACAACGATTCGAAACTACACTTACAAACGAACAACAAACACTCTTAGGTGTCGAAGAAACATCGGTAGTATCAGAAGAAACCACATCAAAACAAGAAATAATTCCATGAGCAAAGCAAAGAAGCGCATTCGTATTGAAAAAGATTCAATGGGTGAGATGGAAGTTCCAGCCCACGCATTGTTTGGCGCAACAACCCAACGAGCGGTCTTGAATTTTCCCGTCTCTCAGCGCCCCCTTCCGACATCCATGATTCGATCGTTCGCACTGTTAAAACGCGCAGCTGCTATCGCCAACCATAAATTGAAGTTACTTGATGAAGAGCGGAAAAACTTAATCGTAACTGCATGTGAAGATGTGATTGAAGCACTTGACGATCCAGAGCGATCCGAAGACACGATGGGCCATTTTCCAATCGATGTATTCCAAACAGGGTCTGGAACTTCGACCAACATGAACATGAACGAGGTGATTTCTAACCTCGCATGCAAATCGGTCGGCGCAAAGATTGGCTCAAAAGATCCGATTCACCCAAATGATCATGTCAACATGGGACAATCATCGAATGACACATTTCCGACAGCAATGCAACTTGCTGCGTGCATGCAGATCAGAGATCAACTGATCCCTGCGCTCAAATCTCTTCATAAGGGTTTAAAAACAAAATCAAAGAAATGGGACAAAATTGTTACCATCGGTCGTACGCACCTGATGGATGCTACGCCTGTGCGAATGGGGCAGATCTTTTCTGGGTATGCAGCAGCAATGGAGTACTGTATTCTTCGAGCCGAAAGAGCAATGATGCGGCTTGCAGAAAACATGCCCATTGGAGGTACTGCAGTTGGAACAGGTATCAACACACACAATCGATTTTCTACACTCGTGTGCCGAGAACTTTCTAAAAATGCACGAGTGAAATTTGCTGAAGCAGAAAACCATTTTGAAGCACAAGCAACTCGTGACTGCGTTGTTGAAGCACATGGTGAATTGAAAACAATTGCAACGAGCATCTCCAAAATTTCGAACGATCTTCGCTTGTTAGGATCCGGCCCTCGCTGTGGACTGTTTCAACTGATTCACCCCGCAACGCAACCTGGCTCGTCCATCATGCCAGGAAAAGTGAATCCTGTTATTTGCGAATCTGCAATGCAAGTTTTCTGCCAAGTCGCTGGGAATGATGTAACCATTACAACCGCAGCGAGCGGTGGAATAGGTTCTATATTTGAACTGAATTTGTGTATGCCTGTCATCGCTGATAATTTGATTGAGTCGATCACCCTTCTTGCAGGTGTATCTACGATTCTTCAGGAAAAATTGATCGATGGGCTCGAGGTGAATAGAGAACTTTCTGAAAACCTTGTCGAACGAAGTTTAATGGTAGGTACAGCCCTCGCCCCCGTTATTGGGTACGACACAGCTGCAAGAATTGCAAAAGAAGCATTCAAAACAGGCGAGACGATCCGAGAAATTGTGATTCGAGAAAATCTTTTAGAAGAGGAAGAGTTGACTGAGCTTCTTGATTTTTATCAAATGACAGAACCTTCAACCTAATTTTGGCTCTGCTTCTTTGGCAATACGTGGATCTTTTTTACCCACTCCACGTATGATGTAGTAGGTCTATGACAAACGCATCAACCCCAATTGGAGTTATCGGAGCGGGAACGATGGGCTGTGGTATTGCGCAAGCTGCAGCCTCAGCAGGATGGACTGTGTACCTTTTCGACATTGAGAAGGAGTTACTTGAAGCGGGAATCAAACGCATCAAGGATCGCTACGAGAGACTTGTTCAAAAGAACCGTATAACTTCTGAAGAAGCATCGCAGACTCAAAGCCGAATCCTGCCAAAGAGTTCTCTTGCAGAATTCGAACAATGTGATTTAGTCATTGAAGCTGCAACAGAACAATTTGAAACAAAGGTCAAGATCTTGCAACAGGTTGGCGTTCTTTCTCCCCAAACTGTTATTGCAACAAACACGTCATCACTATCTGTGAGTGAACTTGCAAAACAAACTGATTTTTCAAAACGCATTGTCGGGTTGCATTTTTTCAATCCAGCACCAACGATGCCTCTCGTTGAAGCGATCCAAGGCGAGTTTGCCACAGACGAAGCACTATCAAGAGCAACTTTACTCGCTGAATGTTGGGGAAAGACTGTTGTTCGAGTTTCGGATTCTCCCGGTTTTATTGTGAACAGAATTGCCCGCCAATATTACTTAGAAGCTTGGCGAATCGTTGAAGACAAACTCGCAACTGTCGATGAAGTCGATACAATTATGCAAACGTTTGGTGAGTTTCGCATGGGACCATTTGAATTGATGGACATGCTCGGACAAGATGTGAGTTGCGCTACTACAAGGCAGATCTGGCAACGACTCGGAAAGCCTTCTCGGCTTGCTCCATGCCCGATGCAAGAGGCTCTTGTTGCAAAAGGTCATGTAGGGAAATCGTCTGGTTGCGGCGCGTACGCGCACGATGACCAGAATAATGTTTCCCCCGCAATCATCACAGAACGTATACCATTGGAGATCCATGATGCACTGCGATCAGCACTGTGTGATTTTTGCCTAGAAGCAACTCCAATTGGAGGAAACATCCTTGAACAATATGTGTTTGCAAGAATCCTTGCGAGCATCATGAACGAAGCGATGTGGGCACAAACAGAGGAAATCGCTTCTCCAGAAGACATCGATACCGCGATGAAACTCGGTACAAATTACCCTAGTGGTCCTCTTGAATGGGCGAAACGAATTGGCGAAGACCGAGTACGTACTGTTCTCACCGAACTGAATGCAACTGTCAGTGATGACCGGTTCATTGCCCCTCCTCGCCCAGTCACCATCTAATCACACGTATTGCCGTACTCCTATCTTTTGGCAACGAGTCTCGGTGCCCAAGCACCCTATCGAGCACCAACAGGTACAATTGCTCGTATGAGCAAACGAAGAGCAGCAATTGTTTCAGCAGTGAGAACACCAATTGGGAAATTTGGTGGAGGTTTAAGTTCGATACGCCCAGATGATCTTGCAGCAGCCACCATTGCTCAAGCGGTCGAACGGTCAGGCATCGACCCCACCACTATTGATGACGTGTATCTCGGAGCGACCAATCAAGCAGGGGAAGACAACCGAAATGTCGCAAGAATGGCAAGCTTGCTCGCTGGGCTTCCGATCACCGTACCCGGAGCTACAGTGAACCGCCTCTGTGCATCGGGGCTTGAGGCGATCAATATCGCTGCACGTATGATTGAAGCAAATTGTGGAGATGTTTTCATCGCCGGTGGTGTCGAATCCATGAGCCGTGCACCCTACGTCATGAGCAAAGGCGCCACTGCGTTTGATAGATCGTGTGAGTTATTCGATACAACCATCGGATGGCGTTTTACGAACCCTGCGTTAGCAAAACAGTATCCCCCAATCTCTATGGGACAAACCGCAGAAAATGTAGCGAAGGAATTTTCAATTTCTCGTGCACAACAAGATGCGTTTGCTTTTGAAAGCCAACAGAGATGGAAAGCTGCAAACGATGCACAGACGTGGAAGGATGAGATCATTCCAATACACGTACCTCAGAGAAAGGGTGAACCAATCGTTGTCGACACGGATGAACACCCACGACCAACAGTAACCTTAGAAAAACTTTCTACGCTCCGACCAGCATTTTCAAAAGAACCTGACGCAACGGTTACTGCGGGAAACAGCAGTGGAATTAATGATGGCGCAGCTGCGATCGTACTCGTCGAAGAACGATTGGCAAAGTCACAAAACCTTCCAATTCTTGGGTTTGTCGGTGCCTCAGCCTCGGCGGGTGTTGACCCAAAAGTCATGGGGATTGGTCCAGTGCATGCAACGAATACCCTACTCAAACGAGCGAATCTCAAAATTGATGACTTCGATCTTGTAGAGTTAAACGAAGCTTTTGCTGCGCAATCTCTTGCCTGCATCAAAGCACTCTCTTTAAACTCGAACATTGTCAATGTCAATGGGGGTGCAATTGCCATGGGGCACCCGCTGGGCTGTTCAGGTGCAAGAATCGCCGTTACACTCATCCATGAGCTCCATAGAAGAAAAGGAACAAGAGGGCTCGCTTCGTTGTGTGTCGGAGTTGGGCAAGGACTTTCAACAATAATTGAAAGAACCTAGTTACTGTTTGTGTTTCGGGCCGTGTGAGGTTTGTGGAACTCGGGCGCGATCGATCTCTACCTCTGACAAGGGCTCACACTCTTTGGTCGTTTGAGCATGCCGCTTAGCGAGATATTTATATGTGTCAGTACCCTCTGATTTCCATGCGATCTCTTCTTCCCGCAATGATCGTATGATTTTTGCAGGACTGCCAGCTGCAAGGCTTCGTGGTGGAATCACTTGAGCTGCTTTAACAAAACTCATTGCTCCAACAATGCAACTCTCCCCCACCTCGGCTCCATCCATCACAACACTGTTCATACCAATGAGGGAGTTTTTCCCAATCGTACACCCATGGATCACTGCTCCATGCCCAATATGCCCGTCCTCTGCAATGACAGTGTCTTCTCCTGGGAAACTATGCACGATGCACCCATCTTGAATATTGGTTCCATTTCCTACAATCAGCCTTCCAACATCGCCGCGAATCACTGCACAGGGACCAATGAAGCACATTGCGCCGATGATCACATCACCAATAATCACCGCAGTTGGATGCACATACGCGGTCGAATCGATTACTGGGCGAATGCCCTCAAATTCGTAGATAGGCATGTGGTCGATTGTAGCAACGATGAGTATCTTCCGAAGTGGTGATAGAATCTCATTTATACCTATGGCAGTGCTAAAACAAAAGAACTCAAAAAGAAATCTCGGACTCTTTGCTGTCTTTGCATTAGCAACTGGAACAACGCTCAGTAGCGGGTTCTTTCTTCTACCGAGTTTTGCTACCCAACTTGCAGGTCCAGCGGTCATCCTCGCGTACCTCATTGCGGGATTGTTGCTTGTCCCACCCATGCTAAGCAAGATTGAACTTGGTACTGCAATGCCTCGTTCGGGCGGAGAGTATTATTTTCTTGACCGTAGTCTTGGGCCAATGGTAGGCACAATCGGTGGGCTCGGCATTTGGCTCGCACTCATCCTCAAAACTGCATTTGCACTCGTAGGCATGGGCGCGTATATCCAACTCTTCCTCCCAGTGAGTGAAAGCGGCTCAACGTACACGTTTATCGCCATATGCCTCGTGGTGTTTTTCTGCTTCTTGAACTTGCTTGGTGCAAAGAAAACAACATCGTTTCAAATTGTTTTGGTCATGACGCTTCTTGGGTTTCTCGCTTGGTTTCTCACAGCAGGAAGTATAAAAATCCAATCAGCAAATCTCTCGAATTTCTTCGGAAAACCTACAAGTGATATTTTTGCAACTGCAGGCATGGTCTTCATTAGTTACGTCGGTGTCACAAAAGTTTTCAGCGTAGCGGGTGAAATCAAGAACCCAGAAAGAAATTTACCCCTTGGATTATTCCTCGCAATTGGCACAGCGATTCTTGTATACATCATCGGGCTGACAGTCATGATCGGCGTTAGCGGCGTAGAAAGCATGTCTTTTAGCGCACCCAACACAACAAACCTCACCCCTGTTTCTTCTACGGCAGAAATTATCACAGGATCGAGAATAGGTGGATTGGTGATGGCCGTTGCCGCAGTGCTCGCGTTCCTATCCGTTGCAAATGCTGGAATGCTCAGCGCATCAAGATATCCACTTGCAATGAGCCGAGACCATTTACTCCCAAGGAGCCTCCGGAAAGTCGATAGCAAGGGAACCCCGTTCTTTGGCATTGTTGTTTGTGCGATACTGATCTCCCTTGTGATTTTATTTTTGGATCCATTAAAGATCGCAAAACTTGCAAGTGCGTTCCAATTGATGATGTTCTCATTACTCTGCCTCTCTGTCATCGTCATGCGAGAAACAAAACTAGATTCTTACGATCCGGGTTTCAGAGTCCCCTTCTACCCTTGGCTACAAATTTGTGGGTTCTGCGCATGTATCTGGATCATCTTTATGATGGGGTGGTTGCCTGTCCTCTTTTCGGCTGGAGTCGTAACCCTCGGTGTTGTTTGGTATTTCACCTACGCTCGACATCGAGTGGATCGATACGGAGCGATCTATCATGTGTTTGAACGGTTAGGGAGAAAGCGATTTGCTGCACTTGATACAGAATTACGTGGAATTCTGAAAGAAAAAGGGTTACGGTCACACGACCCCTTCGATGAAATCGTCGCAAAAGCCAGGGTGATTGATGCACCCTACGGAACTTCGTTCGAAGATATTACAACCTCCGCCGCAGATGAGTTGGCTGCACTGCTACCTGTCACGGCAGAAACTCTTTCAGAAGGGTTTCTCCATGGGACAAAAGTTGGCGCAACCCCTGTTACCGGCGGTGTAGCACTTCCTCACCTACGTCTACCGAATATAGAAACATCGATAATGGTCATTGCTCGCTCAAAAGACGGACTTGTCATCGATGTTGGTGATGCTTTTGGTGGTCATCACGAGGAGCAAGCGATTCATGCCTTGTTCTTCCTCATCAGCCCAGAGAACGATCCCTCGCAGCATTTACGTCTACTTGCACAACTTGCTGGCCATGTTGATCAAGAAGGGTTTATGGCTAAGTGGGTCTCAGCAAACTCTTCTCAAGAAATGAAAGAGATTCTATTGCGAGACGATCGGTTCCTCTCCATCAGGCTCGAAGGTGGAGCATCAACCGAACCACTCATAGGGGTACCTCTTAAAAGTTTGAATTTTCCTGAAGAATGCCTCGTTGCATTAATCCAACGAAGAGGACACATGGTCGTTCCCAGAGGTAGCACAATTCTTGAAGAGTTCGATCAACTCACTGTCATCGGAGACAAACGAGGAATCAGAGCACTCAAAGAACAGTTTGGAACTTCCCCCCTCGGGAGTGATTAACACTCTTCCATTGAAATCAACAACTCCCCGATGATTCGGGGAGTTGATCGATCCTTCAAAAGGAAATCTGGGAGAGAGAGGGGAGAAAGTAGAGAGAGTTAGGAGAGAAAAAGGAGGAGAAGAGTTTAGTTGTTAGTCATACGAGGGAGAATCCATTTGGTTCGTTCAATTTCGTAATCCATCTACTACCAACTATCCCCAAGGATCGATTGTGTGAATCGAATGTACTAGAAAAAAACAAAAAACCCCACTAGCAGCCGAAAAAGGCTGTTTTTTACTGAGAACTATCGGTCTTTTTAGCGGTAGATTCTTCTAAATCATGCAGTAAAAGTTGGATTTGGTTGTACATATTCTCAAAAGCATAATTGTTCGGATTGCGTTCTTTTACGGGCTGTAACGTAAGAAGGGTATTGAGACAATCTTCTAGAGCCTCTTCGTTTTGACCCACATCTTGGCGATGGTTCACAAGAAGGTTTATGTACGCTGAGAGGTCATCCCTTGCATCTGCAGCATTTGGAAACGCAACACACCGTGCCAAGATAATTTCCAAGCCCTTATGCATTTCAATAAATGCCTCATCCTTGTTTCCCATTTGTAACAATGTTTTAGCAACAAAATAATGAGAGAACCCTAAATCGCGTTTCGCTCGACCATTTGTTGGCTCAGCATTGACGAGTTCTTCAAACAATGGCACGGTTAACCGATACATGGCGAGTCCCTGCTCCAACGCATTGTTGTTGACATGCATCATTGCGATTCTGTACAAAATGAGTGTCTCATCTCTTTTGATCGGAAGATCGTTTGGCCAACGTTTCACTGCGGTCTGCACAAATTCAAGCAACCTATCGTACTCTTTCCCTGCCAATTCAAATTTCCCTTGTTCGTTCCATATGTCAGCAAGGGTCATATGCACCTGCACATAGAGGCGAGATACACCGAAATCATCTTGATCTTCATTGAACAAAACTTCAACCAATGTTTGTGCATCTTTTAAAGATGCAATTGCATTTGAATGCCGTTCAGTCATGTGGTAAATTTTTGCTAAACGCATATGTCCTAGCACCACGAACTTCCGATACTCAGGATGTCCCTCTTCAACGAGTGAACCATAGATATCTAAAGAATTGAACGTATGGTTCAGAGCTGTATCTGGATCTCCAAGATGCGCACCCTTAGTTGAAGCGAAAATTTGACCAATTCTCCCGTGCACAAAGGCAATTTGGGCGCGAACCTCTAACGCATCACCAACCGAGGATCTCAATGATTCTAGGTGTACAAGAACAGAATCAAGAACAACTTTTCGAACTTTGATCGCGGCATTTACTTTTTTGATTCCTTCGTACACGTCCGTTGAGAACGTACGCGACATTGACAAAATTTCATCTGCCCGCTGTTGAGCGATGTCTCGCTCGGCTATTGCGATCGATTTTTGATGCTGTGCTTCGAGCATTCCCCACGTCGTTCCAAAAATCCCAAGAACAATTGTAAAAATCAGCGCAATCACCGCTAGGCAGGTTCTTTTATATTTCTTCGTAAACAGCTTTAACTGGTACGCAAGACTGAGAGGTCTTGCTTCTATAGGCTCATTATTCAAAAAATGACCGATATCATTTGCAAGTTCAGCAGCAGATTGGTACCTTCGATTTCGGTCCTTTTCAAGTGCCTTCATAGCGATTGTGTCAACATCTCCTCGAAGCGTTGTGCTCGTTGTTGACATTGAGTTTGGGCGTGTTTCTTTGATCACCCGAACCGCTTCATGTATTGCTTGTCGACGTAAATCGTAGGGTAGTTTGCCAGAAAGAAGTTGAAACAATAGCACGCCAAGTGCATAGACATCACTTCGTGTATCAATTCGATCGGGGTCTGCGTCACATTGTTCAGGGCTCATATACTGTAACGTGCCGATCAGTTGCCCCATCGTCGTTTGCATTGTTGTGACTGCAAGATCTGCATCGGTTGCGCGAGCAACACCAAAGTCGATTATCTTTGGTTCGCCATTTGTGTCAACAAGAATGTTGTCAGGTTTCAAGTCTCGGTGTATCACACCTTTTTGATGCCCGTGATGTACTGCTTCACACACTTTTGTAAATAGTTCTAAGCGATCTCGCAGTGAAAGATCCCGCTTTTCTGCATAGTCAATCAGCCCCCTGCGGCCTGGAATATATTCCATCGCGAAAAACGGTACTTCACCATCGGGACTCTTCCACGTTCCCGCTTCATAAATTTGCGCAATATTTGGATGATGCAATTTCGCGAGTATCTGCGTTTCGAATTCAAATCGCCGAAGTGCCATTTCACTCGCTGCACCGCCCTTTATGACTTTCAGCGCTACTCGCCTTCGAGGCGCCTCTTGCATCGCTTCGTATACAAACCCCATGCCCCCAGATCCAATTGTTCCAAGAATTTTGTATCGCCCAATTTCACTCGGTGCCCCCATCTGGGCTACCTTCGCTGGTTCAGGAATACTGCCCTTCCCAGAATCGTCGCTGGGCATTCCGATGGTTTCGGCATCTGGATCAGTTGGTGGGTGATTTGTCGACATACGGCTGCTCTCCGGTCATTATCGCAGAATTGCGATCCCGTAACCATTACAATACCAAGTAGAAGAGGTTTGGCTCAAAAAAAATCCAACTTCTTGATAATTGAGACGCTCAGCGTACGATATAGGCGAAGAACCGTGGTACCGAATCCTACAAATCAACCCAACAGTCTGCTGCTTGACCAGATCCACGGCAAGCAATTGCCACAAATTACAGCGTTGATGAATGAAGAAATTCTCTTAGGTCGAAGCCCTGAGTGTTCAGCCCAATTGTCCAACAGGTACGTTTCTCGAAAACACGCCTCCATCGACTGGAACGAAGATCGTTGGATTCTCCACGATCTTGAAAGCCGTAGTGGAACATATCTCAACACTATTAGGATGGAAAAAGGGGAAGAAGTACAACTCCACGATGGAGATCTTATTCAAATTGGACCATGGAAATTCCTCGCCCGTCTAGGTGAATCCGATGAGGAACTCGATCCTAAGATGGTTGAAGAAATCGACCGCGTCCCAGAAGAGAACACTGGTGATGAAGTACCCACTCTCATCAGAACCATCAATGGGCGATACGAAACCAACATGGATCTGCTCTTGCAGTTGAAATCTGACGAAACCGTCAACCGAGATATGGGCTGGGGGATTTTTGTTGACCGCTACGGGCCGATCATATGTGGATTTGCTCGTAATGCAGGCCTTCCAAGCAGCGAAGCGGACGACATTATGCAAACTGTACTGTTCAACTTTTTTAAAGTAGCCGATCGGTTTGAATATGATCCGAGTAAGGGGCGGTTCCGTGGATATTTAAAACGGATTACCTTAAATGCTATTCGACAACGGTATCGTAAAAAACAGGAAGGGAACCTCGATACATTTGGGATGGAAGCAGCGGAAGACCCTCGAGATGATTTAGAAGCTGCATTTGATCGAGAGTGGGCAGAGCATCTTCTTTCTGAAGCAATGACAGAAGCAAGGCCAAAATTTGAGCCAAAAACATGGGAAGCGTTTGAGATGTATGGTCGAAGAGGAATGAGTTGTGAAAAAACTGCAGAGCGACTCAATATGAGCCAAGAAGCTGTCCGACATGCAAAGAGCCGTGTCATGCGAGCAGTCCGCCAGATTGTGATTCGAATTCGGGCTGAAGAACTCTAACGAATCTCTGCCTCTGTCGGTGATCTTCTCTCTACCAACACAACTTGACTTCTTCCCATTGCTACAATCACAACCATTGCGCTCGTAGCTCAGTTGGATAGAGCATCGCTTTCCTAAAGCGGAGGTCGCAGGTTCGAATCCTGCCGGGCGCGTTATGGAATTGAGCACAATGTTGTACGTTGCACTTGGAGGATCAATTGGTGCTGTTCTGCGATATCTCATCGCTAATCTTGGTCAGTCAATGACTACGACTTCCTTCCCTCTCGGTACACTTGTGGTCAATGTACTTGGATGCGCTGCAATTGGTTTGATCACTGCAATTGTCATTGGCCCTTTTGCTCAACACAAAGAAGTCCTGAGGCTTTTTCTCATTGTAGGAGTTCTCGGTGGCTTCACGACATTTTCAAGTTTTGCATTTGATGCACTTGAGCTTGTTGATGATGGTCGTAGTAGCCAAGCTTTGATCTACATCCTTCTAACAAATGTTCTTGGAATAGGTTTTGCGTTGTTTATGTACCGTGGAGCCTCGCTGCTTTTCAACGGCACTTCCTCTTAACAGTTACTATTCCGTCACACCAACACAGAGGAGTACTCGATGTTCATATCAATCGTTCTAACAACCCATGTATTGCTTTCCACAACCACTGAACCGATCCGGCAATGGAGGACACCAACTGAGTTAACCGCAGCATTCGATTCATTTTCGACCAAGTTCTCTGGTAGTTCCATCACAACAATAGGTCAAAGTAACAATCAGCTTCCGATCCAATGCCTCACAATTGCACGTGAGGGAACGGTACTTCCTAAGGATCGACCCGCAATCCTCGTCGTTGCGGGTATCGATGGAGATCACTTACTAGGAACTGAGGTTGCTTTTGAAGTTGCACAGTTTTTACTTGGACGTGAAGATGCAGAAACCAAGGAGGTACTTCAGAACAATACCTTTTATATTATTCCACAGGTAAATCCAGATGGTGCTGCGTTGTATTTCCGTGAAACGCAGGAACAACACAGGATGAACATTCGGCAAATCGACAACGATCGAGATGGATTGTTCGATGAAGATGGTGGGGATGATCTCAATGGAGATGGGTTCATCACAATGATGCGTGTTCATGATTTGGAAAAAGCAACGAGTGTAGAAGATCCAAAAGAACCTCGGCTCGACAAAATGCCCGATTCACTAGAAGGAGAAGCTGCTGAGTTTATTCTGTATACAGAAGGGATAGACAACGACGGAGACGGTGAATTTAACGAAGACGGTATCGGCGGTGTTGATATCAATAAGAATTTTATGCACGGGTATGTTTCCCATGGAGATGGCGCTGGTCCTTGGCAATTATCTGAACCTGAATCAAAAGCGTTACTCGACTTTGTGCTCGATCATCAAGAAATTTCAGCTGTCGTTGTATATGGCCAACATGACACATTGACAAATCCATTAAAAGAAAATGGAAACGATGACGCAGGTGCCCCAAAGACTGTCTCAAAGGAAGACGAAAAAATTTATGAACAGATCAGCAAAACTTTTGTCGAAATCACCGAACTGAAAGAAGTCGATCACCCAAATTGGGATGGAAGTTTTGTGGCTTGGGCGTACGCTCAATTTGGAGTTCCAGCTTTTTCCACTCCACTTTGGAGTCGACCTAGTAGTGAAGATTCATCTGAAAACGAAGAAGCAAAACCAGTCGCAGTCAAAAAAGATACAAACCTTACACCATCTGACGTTGGAGATATCTCCCAAGAAACAGTCGACGAGTTGTTGCAAGCAGCCGAAGCAGCGGGCTTTCCAGTAACAGAAGAAATGATGGCAGAAATTACTCCGGATATGATCGAACGATATGCAAAAATGTCGGGAGTCCAAGTCAAAAAAGTTACTTCAGATTCTAGAGGGATATCTCAATCGAAAGGTGAGACGGCCTGGCTAGCCTACAGTGATGCATGTGAAGGAGCCGGTTTTGTCGATTGGGAACCCTTTGATCATCCACAACTAGGTACAGTAGAAATTGGTGGCTGGGTGCCGTATTTTAAAACGCTCCCGCCAATTGACCAGATTGGATCGATTTCAGAAAAGCAAGTTGAATTTCTTCTTGAACTTGCAAACCGATTACCAAAAGTGCATCTCGGAGCACCAATCATTACAAAACTTGGCAGCGATTTATGGGAAGTTAAAGTGCCGGTGGTAAACGATGGTTGGTTTCCAAGCGGCATGGCGATAGCAAAGAAAAACAAACGTGCACGGCCTTTTGTCGTGCGTATAGACATTCCAAATGAAACAATCGTTTCGGGTAGAAAAGTTGAACGAATTTGGGCTCTTGAAGGGGGAGGTACTAAAAAATGGTTTCGGTGGATTATCCAAGGAAACGCAGCACCAGAACTTTCAATTACTCTGTTTAGTGAAAAATATGGTACAGAAGTTACAACGCTTCCATTAAAAGAAACAAAAGGAGGTGATGCGTGAACTATTTAATTCAACTTCTTACTGTTGCCACTCTTACTTGCTGCACGTTTGCACAAGCACCCTATCCTTCCAAAGTAGATTTGCGTTTTGACCACTGGTACGACTATGAGGAAATGACCCAAGCATTGAACGACCTAACTGACGCGTATCCTGAGTTACTTGCTATGACTTCACTCGGTAAAAGTGTCGGTGGACTCGAAATTTGGCTTGTAACCCTCAACAACGAAGCAACAGGAACAGATCGAGAGAAAACTGCGATGTTCATCGATGGCAATATCCATGGGAATGAAATTCAAGCAGCTGAAACTGTTTTGTATTCCATTTGGTACTTATGCAAAAGTTACGGTGTCATCGATCGTATCACTGAACTTGTTAACGAACGGTCGTTCTATTTTGTACCGATGGCAAATCCTGATGGTAGAGAAGTTTGGTTCCATGACCCTGCAACACCACACTTTCTTCGTGGAGGCATTCGTCCAACAGACAACGACCACGACGGTGTAGCTGATGAAGATGGCGCAGATGATCTTGATGGTGATGGGCACATTACAAGTATGTGGATCAAGGATCCACTTGGAAGATTTGAAATTGATGAAGATGACCCGCGATTCTTCAAACGTGTAGGTCGCAACGATCCACCAGGAGGTTGGTCTCGATTAGGAGAAGAAGGGTTCGATAATGATGACGATGGCCAAGTTAACGAAGATGGAATTGGTGGGTACGATCCCAACCGCAACTGGCCAAGTGATTGGCAACCAGAATGGATCCAATACGGTGCTACCGATTATCCATTTAGTTTGCCAGAAACAAGAGTCATCGGAGAGTTTATCTATGATCACCCAAACATTGCCGCTGCGCAAAGCTACCACAATGCTGGGGGAATGATTCTCTATGGGCCGAATGCCAAGTACATTCGATACCCTAGTTCAGATTTACGCGTGTTCTCTGCTATTGCAGAAAAGGGTGCGGAAATGCTCCCCTTCTACGATCCAATGACTGTACATGAAGATTTGTATACGGTGCATGGTGGTGAGGACGGATTTACGTACGACCAACTTGGCATTATTAGTTTTACAAATGAATTATGGACAGATAAGAGAATGTTCGCAGATGGAGCGTATCCATCGAAAGAAGATCGAACGACGTTCCGTGACCTTCTTCAGTTCGAAGATGTATTCGTTCCCTACCATGAAGTTGAGCACCCACAATACGGCACAGTCCTCATAGGCGGAATGAAAAAGTTTTCAAGCCGAGTAACACCACCATGGATGCTTGAGGAGGGGTGCCATCGTAATTTTGCCTTCACAATGTACCATGCAGATGAAATGCCAAAATTATCGTGGGGTGCATTGCAGGTAAAAAAACTTGGACCAAGCCTTTGGGAGGTAACTATCGAAGTTGCAAATGATAAACTGATCCCATCCCGTACTGCTATGGCTGCAAAACACAAGATCGGAATGCCAGATATTCTTACTTGTAAAACGACACCAGCGAATTCGGTTGCAGCATCTGGAACAGTTCGTTCAATACTTCCGAATGCGAAACTTCAAGCTCAAAAAGGTAAACGGCCCCACCGTATTGTTGTAAACAACGGGATTGGAAGTATGGACAGCACATTGTTCCAGTTCATCATTGATGGTCACGGTTCTGTGATCTTTGAATATGCAGCAGAAAAAGGTGGCACAATAGAGCGTGAAGTCAAACTCACAGAACAATTTCGTCAAAAACCAGTCATTCATAAGAGGGCTATTCCAAACGACTGTTCATGATTGGATTACAACGTAATCTGAAACTTTATCCTTGGTATGTAGGTTTGTTCCATGCATATTTTTGGTTGCCAATTTACTTTCTCTTTTTCAACAGTAAACTTGCACTTTCTGATGTCCTCTACTTGGCATCTATTTACTTCGCAAGTGTTGTCATCATTGAAGTTCCATCAGGGTGGTTTAGTGATCAGTTTGGCAGGCGTAAAACCCTCATAGTTGCTTCTGTATTTCTTTGCGTTGCGTACACCATATTCTTGTTTGCTGATTCTTTTGGCACTTTCGTAACTGCCCAGGTTTTTCTTGCTGCTGGAATTGCATTCAACAGCGGAACCGACACGAGTTTTCTGTTCGAGACAACCGATGCGCTTGGAACACCAGAGGCATTTCCAGAACGAGAAGCGAATGCCATGAAGTTCAACTTTTTAGGGACTGCGATTGCTGGGATTCTCGGGGGATTAGCAGCAATACCTGATTTTCGTGGTGCGTATCTTCTCTCATTACTCGCTGGAATTGGTTTACTCATCATTACATTTCTCTTTATTGAGCCACAGCAGAAGACAAGTCGTCTACACACAGGTTTTTTTAAACAAGTTATTGCATGTCTTGCATTGTTAAAGAACACCTATGTATTGTGGCTCTTTGCTTTTGCCATCTTTATGATCATTATCAATCATATCCCTTACGAGTTTTATCAACCATATTTGAAAGAACTTGCTTCACAATATGAAGCTATAAAAGTTACACCTTTTTTAACCAGTGTTCATTTAACACTTACGATGTTAGCTGCTTCGTGGATTGCTGATCGTTCTATTCGCATTAGAAATACGATTGGCACTGTTCCAACACTTCTTTCTGCAGCGGGATTACAAATTGTAATGATGGCAACCATGAGTTTCTTCGTGAGCATTCCCGCTGCGATCGTAACGCTACTTCGTTCTTGCCCTAGAGCATTGATGACCGCCCCCCTCAACGCCGAGGTTGCACCTCGAATCCCAACTGAAAAAAGAGCAACATTCTTCTCCTTACAAAGTTTATTTGGAAGATTAGGCTTCTCGATAACACTTTTCCTCTTCGGATCCTCCGCTGCGAACAATGATTGGGCATCCATTAGCAAAATGCTTGAATGGGGCATGTGGCTCGGTCTTGTAGGCTTCGTTGCCCTCCTCCTCACTCGAAAACTAACCCCTAGTTAGTTTCTTTAGCAATAAGCCCAAAATACAAACAACTTTTCGGTGGTTCGTTTATTTGCCATTGATGGTGAGTTTAGTTTTTTTTGGTTTCGCTGAGCAACCACAAGACCCGTTTGTATCTCGCTTGAAAATCGGACGAATCAAAAAAAAGAGTGCTAGCAGAAAAAAACATGTCACGATCCAAAATTGAAGTGAATCGCAGGGCATTAGACCACAAGCCTAGAAACGATTTGGTAGGTGATAAACGCGCAGGTCCAAGCTAGAGCTGTCATGTATCCCAATTGAAGAAATGCCCAGTTCCACGAACCGCTCTCGCGTCTCGTCACCGCGATTGTAGGTAAGCACTGCATCGCTAACACGAAAAAGACAAGCAAACTTGCAGAAGTTGCTGCAGTTAGCATTGGTGAACCATCACTTCGTTTTGCTTGTGCAATTTTTTGCAACACTGTCTCATCTTCTACATCATCATTGCCTGAAACAAGAACGGCGATTGTTGAAACAAACACCTCTCTTGCTGCAAAACTTGTAAGAACACCGACAGTCAATTTCCAATCATACCCAAGTGGGGAAAATACAGGAGATACAAATTGTCCAATTTTCCCTGCATAAGATTCTGAAAGTTGGCTAGTCTCTGGTGCAGAAACTGTCTGTACCGTACTATCATCGATTGGCATATCTGCTTTTGGATAGGCTGAAAGCCACCAAAGGACAATAACAATCGCCAAAATAACTGTGCCTGCGTTTTTGAGAAATACCCAAGCCCGATCAATGGTGTTCAACAGTGCCGTTCGCAGTGAGGGCATTTTATACGTTGGTAATTCTAGGACCATCGCGCGTGATTTTCCGGGCAACACTGTTCTGCGCATCATAAACGCAGTCAAAAAAGCCGCTCCTGCGCCAAGTGCGTAACATCCGAAGAACGCAAGGCCTGCGAAGAATGGCTGATTTGCAAACAACACTCCCACAAGCAGCACGTATACCGGAAGTCTTGCAGAACAACTAAAAAATGGAGCGACCAAAATAGTTGCTAACCTGTCTCTTCGATCTGGGACAATTCTCGCTGCCATAATTGCTGGAATCGCACATGCGTGTGCTGACAGGAATGGAACAAACGATTGACCGGGAAGACCAAATCGCCTTAGCACTCGATCCATTACAAACGCAGCTCTCGCAAGATACCCAGTGTCTTCAAGCAGACTAATCAAAAAGAAGAGTAAACAAATTTGAGGGAGAAACACAACTGTTCCCGCGATGCCAGCGATCACTCCATCGACCAGAAATTCTCGGACAGTTCCTTCTGGCAAGATGCTTGTTGCAATTTCAGAGAGTGAACCAAAGACCGAATCGATCAAATCCATTGGTACAGCAGCTAGTGTAAAAATTGTCCAGAAGAGTCCAATCATCACTGCGCCAAACACAATGACACCAGAGACAGGATGCGTACAAACTTTATCAAGCCGATCAGTGATAGATCCACCTGAAACTGCGAGCTTTCCACCTACGCTGCTTGCGATAACTTCATTTGCCCAACTATTCACTTCACGAAACGTACCGATTGCTGGAAGTGTTACTTCTGCCTGAATTGGTCGCTCTAAACATTCCTGCAATTCTTGGATGCCAGATCCTGAACGTGGGTTTACGATCACAACATGGCATCCGAGTTGATCGCCAAGTTTTTTGCAATCAATTGTAAGACCGGATTTTTGAGCAATATCCGCCATGGAAAGCGCGACCACACATGGCACACCGTGGTGTAACACTTCATTTACTATCGTAAGATTTCGCCGCAAGTTCGTCGCATCTGCGACAACAACAACTGCTTCTGGACGGTCACATTCAATCCCATCTAAGGCGTTTCGGCAAACAGTTGCCAAATCGTCCTTTGTATTCAGGCTGTATGTACCAGGTAAATCCGTAAATGTTCTTTTCGTTTTCCCTGAAGAAGACGTTCCAACTCTCGCTTCAACTGTACTCCCAGGAAAGTTCGCTGTCGCACTTCGCAACCCACAAAGTCGATTAAACAGCGTTGTTTTCCCAACGTTAGGATTTCCCAGCAACAATACAGATGTTGCGGTATTGGGGTGCGGTTCGATCGATGACATGGGATGTTACGCTTCAGTACAAACGGTACAGCGACGAACGAGAATTCGTTCTGTGACTTCTCGCGACAAACCAAGTCTCGTTGCTTCTACTTGCACAATACAAGGTTGTCCTTGTTGGCATAGATGCAACGTGCAATCTTCTTGCAAACCCATCGCAGCGAGGGCTTCTCGTTCATCGTGTTCGAGTTCAGCAACATGTACGACAGCTTCTTCTTGATGTTGAAGAGCAGAGAGTGGTACTACGTTCTGGTCTATTGCCTGTGTTTCAATGGTTGCCATACAATTCCTTCTATCGCTGAGACTCGTTCTCAACTATATAGGCAGAATACCCGCTCTTACTTCGGGGTGCAAGCCAATTGAAGAGGAAACTATCGGTTTTGAAAAAACGGGTTCACGAGACGTTGCAGCGGGTTTTTTTAGGCATATCTACAATCTCTCTTGTCTTTACAAACACCAACTTTGCCTCGACCGCTTCTTGATCGATGCCGAGTAGTTTGGCAGCGGCGATTTGATAGGTCGCGATCTGTGGGGCGTACTGTTCGATTTTCTCTTCTTTTTCGTGAGGGTCGAATGAATCTGTTTTCCAGTCTATGACTTCTGCTTTAACTGGATTATTCAGTTCGTCGTAATACACGACAAGCCGGTCAATCGAGCCCTGAATGTCTGTCATTTCTTTCATCGACACTCGAGCAAATCTTGTTTCTTTTGGAACTCGTACGGCGAATGTTTGTTCATTAAACACTTCAAGGTGCCCGTTAGGTTTTGTTAACAAATCTCGAACTGCCCCATCTTGAATCGCATGAATGAATCGCTCTGCGGCACCGACTAACTGCTCTTTTCCTAACAACGCTGTTTCTTCTAATGGAACCGTTCCAAGGAGTGCCTCTCGCGTTGGAATCTCATCCCCGAGCCACTCAATCGATTCAAACCAAGCGTGTGTGACAGTACCTAGACACATCCCAACATTTGTTTGACCATCAAACCGTGAACCGATGTGTACCTTTCCCCCTCCTTCTAAACTTGATGGTGATGCCATCGCCACCCCATGACCTTGAAAAACATGTCCTGAGGTTGGATGTTGTATTGAAATCTCATTTTTGGTTGTCGACGTTTCTTCTTCATCAATGCCTGCAAACTCTAGATACCACTTCGGATTGCTTCCTGCTGCAACCCATACTTTTGTGTTTGGTTCTTGCGCTTGTTTCTCGCCAAGAACTTGAAGAAGTAGTCCATCAAGTTTTTTTAGATGCCCCTTGGAAGTTCTTGATGGCAGCACCATATACAAGCCATGCTTCGCCCTGGTCATGGCAACGTACAACAAGCAGAGCGCATCATTCACTTGATCTGTATGTAACTCTTCTCGCATTTGAGAATACTCTGGCAGCGTTGTGTCGAGATATTCACTTGAATACATACCAGCAAGGACGGGTGGTTGACAGGGATCATCATGAAACTCCATCAACTTTGGAGCTTTCCAAATTGGTTGATCTAAATCACAAACTACAACAGCATCGAAGGACAACCCTTTAGATTTATGAACTGTCATCACCTGCACGAGTGAAGATGCGGGATCGGGCACTTGGGTTTCTTTTACCAATTCTACAAATTCAGATGGTCGTAGCCCTACCATCGTTTCGCTCGCTGCTTGATGCGATTCTGCTAGCTCAACGAGTTGCCAAAGTCGCAACCGCTCACGTTCATTCACTGAGGATACAAGTTGCTCTGCAAACTCACTTAACACGTTTGCATATCCACGAGTAATAAGGCGTCTTCTTACTGTACTGCAAACAGCGCTGTATTCCCCATCATCACCGTTCATTGAAACGCCAAGGTATTTCCCAAGGGGCGATTCACTCACGTGGAATTTTGCAATCGAGTTGCCTGGGTGATCAACCATCAGAAGCACCGATAGAATCACAGTAACAGCAGGTGAATCTGTCAGTGGGTTTCCTCCAAACTCTGCAGCTAGAATCGACTTTGGCTCGTTCGTTCGCAATGCGTGTACGATTCGTTGTATTTGCTGTTTCGTGTTACTCCGAACAAGAATACCTATTTCGGCAGTCGGGGCTTCTTCTTGAATTTCAGAAACGATCTCAACAACTTTCTCAATTGTAAGCGCGAGGTCTGTCTTTTTTCCCTCAGGATCAGCACATGCCGTTGTGATTTCTGCGTAGCCAACACGATCGGGCTTGGCTGAAACGTGGGGAGTAAAATCTCTTTTCCACGTCGAAACACCAGTAGGAGAGCGATCGTTTAACAATGGTGCTTCTTGAACATGTCCAAAAATAGTATTGACTGCATCAAGAACTGGAGGTGAACACCGCCAACTCTTTTCTAATTTTCGGCGCTTGGCGTCGAATAGACGCTCGCGTAGAGTGCGAAGCAGTGCTGGTTCTCCCCCACGGAACCCATACAAACTCTGTTTTGCATCACCCACAAAAAAGAGGGATCGATCACTCTCAGATTGATTGATCTCTTCGACAATTGGTCTCAGTACACTCCATTGTGTCAGTGATGTATCTTGAAACTCATCAATCAACATGTGATCGATCGTACTATCTAAACGGTACCGCAATTCAGATAGATCTTGCAAAAGGTTGAGAAAACTCAAGCGATACGTCACATCATCAAACGAATACAAACCGCGATCGTGCTTTACTTGTGACCAACACGTGTTGAGTTGGTGCATCAGTTCATACGTGCTTTTGTTTTTTTCAAGTAACCGATTTGCCAGTACTGCGACAGCGTGGTTCACTAATGGTTCTAATGCTTCAACAATTTCATGGCTAATTTCTTTTTTATAATAAAGAAGTGTCCCGTCATGAACTTTTGATGCCATCCCAGAGGTCACGAACTCTTTCCAATCTTGGCGGTGTAATTTTTCAGCCGCTTTAATGAGATCCTTTAGTTGCCGCTTATCGTCTGGCAATAGAGATTCGACTTTGTGGATAGCTTCTTGCAACTCATCTGTTGTCAGCGTAGGAAATGGATCCCCCCATAACCACGCACTTGGTTCTGTATCTCGAACAGAATTGTATGCTTGGTATTGCATTTCCTGAAGTGTTTTACCAACTGGAACTTTCGCACCAGATTTACTCCATTTGAGTAACTTCGCAAACTGAGTCGAGTTCTTCTCTTCCCCAGTCATCGCGAGGATGGCAGAAGTAAAGAGATCGGATTCATGAACTTCGTCCAAAATTGTCCACTGCGCTGCCATCCCTAATGCATCGCTAAATGTTTGCGCAATTCTCACGAAGAAGCTGTCAATTGTCCCAATATTCAGTTTGTGAAGCGACGACGTAACTTCCTTGAGTAGTTGAGCACATTCCTCTTTTCCGTTTTCAATTTCAGGAATTTTATCAATCAAGTCACACATTGCGTTCTCGTCTAAAACTGCTTTGGAAAGAGTTTCAACAATGCGGTCACGAATTTCGCCTGCTGCTTTTCTACTGAAAGTTGTTGCAAGGATTGTCTCTGGTTTTGCACCACATTTCACCAAACGTAAGAAACGGTACATCAACTCTTGAGTTTTACCAGAGCCAGCAAGTGCTTCTATGATTTCAAATCGTTCAAAATCTCCCATTAGAGTTCGTCCCCCTTCGGTTCTTCGGTGATATTATTGTCTTGACATATCCAAGCGAGATCATCGCTGTACTTTGGTGCAGGATCCGTAGGAAATTCACCGAAATTCGAATTCTGAATATCTAACAAAATGGAGTGGATACAATCGTCTGCAGATGCCAAGACATCCAAAGGTAAATCCAACAGATCTATTCCTGTGTTTTGCTCTTGATCTCCTATCCGAAAATATCCAAGCGATACATTTTCAAAACCGAGATCATACCCTTGTAATTCTGGCACCTCGGATAAAAGTAAACGATACAGAGGAAGTTGCAAATCAATCCACTGCCCATCTCTTTTCTTAAAGTGGGCATCATTGGCAGTTGCTCCACCTGTTTTGTAATCTAGTACACGGACTCGGCCATCTTCATGCATATCAATTCGATCAATAATTCCACTGATCGTCATTGGCTTCCCTTCAATCATCACTTTCTTAGGGTAATGCACTTCGCTCCGAAGAATCGTCCAGCCTTCACTCGCACTCTCTGCTTGATGAACTGCTACTTCAAGAAGTCGATCTCGAGCAATCTCGACTTGCACACGGACCATCCCAGAGACATTGTTGCCAAACCTTGATTGCACAACATCGTCGAGTGATTTGGATAAGTAAGCCCGAATCTCCGTTGCATTTCGAGATGTATTGATCGAACCATCTTTTCCAAATGCTTCAACCGCCTTGTGCACAAGAGAGCCAAACAGCATAGGGCTCAGTTCAGTTGCACAATCTTCCACAACCTTGAGCTTCAGTACATGCTTCAACCAAAATCGATACGGGCACGCAATGTAATCCCTTATTGCTGTCACAGAAACTCGATCGACAGGATCGAAGTCAAAATCTAATGGGCATGGAACATCGATCCCAGAACCAATTCGCTTTGGCATAAACTGAGTTGGAACTTCTGGTTTTTCATGTTCGATTGCAACGACCAATCGTTCTGCTCTTCTTGCAAGCGTGTCTGTTTCCTCGCACCGAAGTAGCAATGGGCTCGGTGTAAGAGGATCGCCCTTAATATTCTTTCGTGCAACGATCCAGGTAATTTTCTCGCGACTTCCCGCAGTAGATGAACGCATTTGCTGCATCGCTGTCATCGCATGTGCATCCCGTGCTACTGTACGGTCGGTCGTCATTAACCCCAACGCTTGGCAAAGTGAATCTGGTATATATGCATCACTCGTTGAACCGCTGCCCGAAAGATCAGCGCTCATTCCAACAACAATCAAATTCGGTGTATCTAGGGACTTGGCTTCGAGCCAACCAACAAACTCGATCGCTTCGGGGTTTGGATACTCAGGAATCGTTGTCTGTTCTAATTCTTGTAAAATCATACTGATCGTTTTAGCAACATCGACTGTCCCATATTGACTCGCAAGCCTAGGCGGGGTTGCATCTAATTGATCGAGCACGGCAAACACTTTTTGCAACACAAGTAGTTTCGGGTCTTTCCGATCGAGTGTTTCATCGCCATATACAGCCAAAAGCAATGATCGGATGGCCTGTGAACAAACGTAAATCGTCCCCTTCTCTATTTGTAGCGAGACGGCTGTCTCTAAAAACGAAAAAACTTTTGAGTGCAGTGAGATTAGTTCTTCATTTCCGTATATTCGTTTACTAGAAGTAAACCAATTGTCAGGCTGAATGGATTGCGGAACAACATCCATTGCATACGTGTCAAGCGCTTTGATTGATCGATCATCAACACCTAGCAAACTCGCTACATCTGGATGACGAACCAATGAAGCAAACGATCTAAACGTAGAATCCTGCAAAACATCACCAATTGCCTTGAGCAACATTGCAACACGAGAGTTGTTCGTTGGTGTACCTCCTGCGGACCGATTCTGTATCCCGAACCCAGACAAGTGCCTTCGAATACTAGGTATTGATGCTTCATCTGTACAAGCAATCGCTATTTCATCTGTTGTACATGTTTGCTCTAGGTTAGCAAGTTCTTCAAGTACCACCTTCGCTTGGTTGCTTGGAGATCCCGCTACACGTATGCACGAATCAGGGATTTCTATTGGGATATCTCGCCACAATTTTGCATCTACACACCCAAACGAATCAAACAAATGGGTTGTTTCTTTAGGAGCTCGGATTAATGCTTCTACAGATACATCAGATTCCATGAGACGAGAAAGTGTTTTTGTAACAAGTGCTGGCAGGTCAGAAGTCCCAACTAAAACCACGTGCTTGAGCTGGCCAATGGCAACTTCTTGTTCTTGGTCGAGTAATTGCAGTAGACTGGATTCAAGAAACACGCGGCCATCTTCTTGCAACAATCCCTCTGTTTTCTTTTGTACTTCAAGTAATGCAGAGAATCGTTGTTTCGCTGCTTCAGTTAGAAGTGAGGTTGCTTCTTCAGGCCACGTTTCCGTTTGTGCGGTGTGTCCCCCACCTGCGAGTCTCGCAATCGTGGTTTGGACTTGTTTTGCAACTGCAAACCACGCATCACTACCTGATTCCGTTGGAGGGCGAGTTCCGAGAATATTGTGTACTTGCTCAATATCAGAAGTCCGAAGAGCAGTTGCAATTGCTAAGCGTGCTGTGAATAGATCTGCAATGTTCCCCCTTTGAACCATCAATTCCTCAAGGCATTGAGCAGGCGTCACGATCCGCGGAAGCACCATGGCACGCCCAGTTTCCGCAGCATGTTCCACTAGAATTGACTGCAATCGCCGTGCGACATCCTGCCCAGAAACGAGGATAAGGATGTGATCATTTGCACCAAGTTGTTGTCGCAAGTGGTGTTCTTGTAAATAGTTGGCTGCTTCAAAAAGAAATGGTTTTTCCCAACCCAAGAAGTGTCTCTTCACATTTGACATGTTGCGAAGGGTATCAGACTCGTCATTTAAAGGATGACAGCATGGTGTCAGCGACGAACTGCAATTTGAAGAATGTACGTCCTACTTTTGCCACTATGTTCCACGCGTACACTTCAAAGCTCTTACTAGCAAGGACTTAGAAATTGATCGCAACAGCCGATAAAAACCTCAAAAAAATATGCTCTACGCAAGTTTTTGCTACTTCTTAGGTTGCGTTCAACTTCTGTAGTTTTCAAGTTTTTTCTTCGAAATAGGTGGTGTTCCTATCGTGGAACTGCCGATAACCTAACAGGCGAAGTGGTGGAACGCCCTCGAGTAACTGTGCCCGAAAGGGTGCTCGTTGCGTTCCTTCTCTTCTCTTCTCTTCCATCACCCTTGGGCCTCAGGCTCAAGGGTGATTTTTTTGTACCAATGAATGAACCCTCGGTTAGTTGAGTTTGAACTGGCGATCTGTAAACGCAGTGGTCTCATCTTGATCGTGCGTGACAAGAAGTGTAGTCACACGTACCTTGCAAACGTACGCTCGAATTGTTTCTCTGATTTCTTCGTGAACCGAGACAAATGGTTCATCGAGAAGCAAAACTTTAGGGTTCGCAACCACTGCCCTACCGAAGGCAACTCGCCGTCGCTCTCCCCCGCTGCACCTAGAAACCCTCTTACTCGCTACGCTTTCTAACTGAAGTTCAGCAATCAATTCTGAAACGTCTACAGCTTTTTCTCCTCGTGCACGAAGCGGAAATCCTATGTTTTGTTCAACCGATAAATGTTCGTATAGTGGTTGATCTTGCATCATGATGCCAATGGAGCGTTCGTGTGATTTCAAGTGAGTCACCTTGTTGCCATCAATCGTAACAGTACCTGAACTTGGCGTAAGTAGTCCAGCAATACAATGGAGCAAAGTTGTCTTCCCACAGCCAGAGCAGCCCACCAACGCAGCTATTTCTTGATCGCCTACATCGAGTGAAAAATCGTTAAGAACGGATTTTCCTTGCAAATATTCGTATGACAAGCTCTCAACAACAAGCGACATAGCAGTAGCATACACGGATGATTTACCTACCACTTCTTTTCGCATTTCTTCAGCAACCAGCTCCAACCTCTGATGTATCGTCTCCACACGGAACGCTTGCTTTTTCTGTACTCGACGAAAAAGGACATACCGTCCCTGCTCGTCTTACTTTTACTAGCAGTGAAGGCGAAGCACTTAACTTGTTTCCAAATCCTAACGCAGACCCAAAAGCATTGGCTGTTCGAAAACACGCCATCTATACGCTTGATGGAACTGGTGTTGTAACTGTTCCTGTCGGGTCTTGGGATATCATGGCTTCGCACGGTATCGAATGGTCAATCGATACAACCCACATTGAAATCGAAGAAGGTGGAGAATATTCTTGGGACGCAACCCTCGTCCACGAAATCGATTCAACTGGCTGGGTAAGTGGTGACTTTCATTTGCATACCCTCACTCACAGCGGTCATGGCGATTCCAACATGAACGAACGAATTATTTCGATTGTTGGCGAGGGCTTAGAGTTTGCCGTTGCAACAGATCATAACCACAACACCGATTACCAACCAATTATTGATGGCCTACACGCCAACGAACATCTCACTGCTGTTACCGGCAATGAGGTCTCGTGTCCATACGGTCACTTGAATGCATTTCCACTTGATCCAAAGGCAAACGTTGTGAATCAAAAATTAGAAGCCCCCGAACTGTTTGCGCTCATTAGAAAGGAAACTTCGGACGCTGGAGTTGTACCAATCATCCAAATCAATCACCCACGCTGGGGCAACATAGATTACTTTGGAAGGCGTGGACTTGACCCTGTAACTGGTGACTCGGATGACAAAAGTTGGTCTTGGGACTTCGATTCCATTGAAGTCCTAAACGAAAATTACGGTTGGGGATTCCACGATGCTGAAATATCAGATATTCCAACAAGGAAAAGTCGCCATAGTGTCCTCCGTGATTGGTACAACATGCTCAATGCCGGAAGGAAGGTCGCAGCTGTTGGTAATAGTGACAGTCACACCGTCATAGCGAACATTGCGGGAATCCCTCGGAACTTTGTGCATGTCGGATACGACGATGCAAGTAACATAAACCCTGCAGATGTAACAAATGCAATTCGCAGTGGTTACATGTTTACAACAACCGGCCCATTCCTTCGAATGACAGTGAACGGCCAACCAATGGGTTCCACCCTGTCTATTCACGACCCTATCGCTGATATACATATAGATGCCCAAGTTGCTTCTTGGATTGACCTTGACACCATCCGAATCATCCAAAACGGAGAAGAAGTAGCGAAATTAAATATTGATAGCAAGTCCGATGGGGTTACCCATCTGCGACCACGTATACGCATTGACATCCCACGCGACTGTTGGGTTGTTGCAATCGCACAAGGCGACGAAGCAATGACGCCCTATGTTGATGAAGATGACCGAAAAATTTTTCCACTTGCCATTGCTAATCCTATATATATAGATGCAGACGGCGATGGAAAATACACACCCCCGAAAGTGTGGGCTGATAACATTATCGCAACAAATGATCAAGCAACCATTGTTAAGACATTCAATGAAGTAAATCCAACCGAACAAAGTTTGTTGGTGCTTGCTGCAAACAACAGAAAAATGGCTGAACTTGGTTTCAAAAGCAATGAACGAATCGTTCGACTTGCAGCAACGAGGGTTACAGAAAGTTTGGATGATGCTTCACTTCTTCCGTTGCTCTCTGATGTCATCGACGATACAACAAGCGATCGTTACCTTGCATTTTCTGCGTGGATGGCAATTGACGAAACAGCCCCCGACTCCGACCCAGAGATTGGACAAAAAGCACTTCGCCAATATGTCGATCGCTTTGGCTGGGAAAATGCACAACGGTACACAAAAGAACGAAAACTTAATTTACCCGGTGACTTTATCCGGGGGTGGCAGGTTGCTGGCTATTTTGCAATTGCAAATGACGATGATCGTTTGTCAAACCTTGCAAACCAAAAACAATTGCCCGAGCCGAACATCGTCCAACTTACTGTACCGATGACAACTCTTGGAGAACCACTCAAATGGGTTGGCGTGCAAAGTGAAAAGGATGGCTACTTAAATCTTTCTCTTGGGAAAGCAACTGAAAATGTTTTTGCGTACGCAAGGTGCTGGTTGTGGAGCCCAGATGAGCGCGAGGTTGACTTTACGGTTGGAAGCGACGATGGTTGTCGTATTTGGATCGGTGACGAACTTGTCTGGGACGATCCATCATGGCAAACCGCCTACAAAGATAAAAAATTTGGCTCATTCAACCTGCAAAAGGGCTGGAATCCAGTCCTTTTCAAAATCCTCAACGGCTTAAAGGGTATGGGGCTTTACTTCAGAGTGATGGACGATGAAATAAAGAATACCTCAGTAGACCCACAAATTAACTAACACGCGGTTAATTAATTTGTGGGATGAGGACGCCCATTGCTTCGAATTGTTTTTCGATTTGGGGTGCCCAGCCGCGGTTCGCGATAGGGCTTGCTGGGCTTGGGTGCAGAATCGTTTCGATGTCATCACGGTTCAATGATTGGCTCGCACGTTTTTTTGCAAAGCCACCAATACCAACAATTTTGCATGGTTCAAGTGCACCAACAAACTTTCTTAGCGCAACATCGCATACTTCAAAGACAGCATCGCGTTCTTCTGGTTTAAGTTTATCTGGTGTGCGATTCTTACCACCCTCTTCCATAAAACAAAGTGGACAATAATTCAACACAAAAAACTCACTGAAGAAGTTTTCGGGGGAGTCATATCGTTCTTTCGCCCATTCCCAAACGCGGCGTCCGCTCACTTCGCTACGCGGGCAATCAAACCCCCTGACTTCACGCTTTGGATGTTCTGGATTCGGTTTTTGAATCGTTTCTTCAATGTCTAAAAAATCACGAACTGCATTCACTTCACCAAACGGAACGCCTGTCTGTGCCATCCCCCAAGGCCCCGGATTCATCCCAATAAGTAACACCCGCCCCTTTCCTTTACCATAGAGTTCAAGGTATTTTTTGTGCGATTTCCACGCATACGAAAGCGGGTTATACACATACACAACGGGGTCGCTAAACAAAAGCGAATCACATCCTTTTGACAGTTCCTTTGTAATTGAAATTAGTCGCTTTGGCATGACGCTCATGGTACCATGACGCGTTCAAATGGAAAAAACCTATCATTTCAAAGTTCTTGGTTGTCGCATGAATCATGCAGAACGTCGTGAAATGGAATCCATTCTGCAAATGAGGGGTATGATCCCAGCAACCCCCGACTCCGCCGAAAGCGACACACCAGATTTAGAAATTGTGCATACATGCAGCGTCACTGGACAAGCCGCTGCAAAATCTCGTAACGCAATACGACGTGCAAAACGAAACGGCAAACACGTGTTTGTCACTGGCTGTTTTCCAGGAACTGATTTTGAAGTCGCAAGAAAACTCGGCGACACTGTCGTAACACAAGCGGGCAATACCCCAATGCTCGAACGGTTTGCTCACGAAATCGATGCATGGCTTGGTGAAACGATTGAAGAAAAAGAAGTCACAAATGCTAGCACGCTTCCAATTACTGCCTTGCCACAACTTTCGGGGGTTCCGGGGGCACATACTAGAGCAGAACTTAGAATCCAAGACGGCTGCGATGCTCATTGTTCCTTCTGCATCATTCCTAAAATACGTACAACGCTACGTTCAAAAACAATTCAAGATACTGTGAAAGAAGCAACGCGTTTAGTCGATCTTGGT
>JASMLY010000045.1 GCA_030748455.1 Phycisphaerales bacterium
GCATGACTTAGATGGGGCGGTGAATCAACTTTCAGTGCCAGAATTAGTGCACAATAAACAAGTACAAGAATACCGTGCAACTGGTACGGACGACTGTTCCGGAAACTGTCCCAAAACTGTGCACGAAACGGTGCAAAACCCTGCGAGCGCTTGCGAAGTGCATGGTCGAAATAAAGCCCCCAATAAAAACATAAACCCCGCAGTGGTGCGAGGTTATGCGAGTCAGTGCGATGCACTGCCAAAAGCGGGTGAGGCGATTCGAACGCCCGACATTCACGTTGGCAACGTGACGCTCTACCACTGAGCTACACCCGCAAAGGTGCTGTTGGGGCAGTAATCATCGACTACTGCGGAGGAGAAGTTTACCATAAATTTAATGAACCGCGGGTTAATTAATCGCTGGCTAATTCGCCGCGGTACTCCACTTGAAGGGCGTTATTGAACCAATTGAGCATATTGATGTATCCAATGAGGAAGGTCAATTCTACGATTTCGCCTTCTGAAAAGTGCTTCCTGAGTTCGTCGAACATCGAATCTAGAACGCGATTTGAATCTTCAAAAATAGCGTTGAGATAATCAATCGCACAAGCATATTCTGGCTTGAGAGTATCTTTATCGCTGAGCATCTTTACTGGATCTTCACTGATGCCAAGACCTTTGGCAATATCAATGTGACTGTTCGTGCAAAACTGGCAACTATTATTGATCGAGGATTGCAGAATGATGAGTTCCTTGAGTTCACGAGGTAGTGAGCCGCCGGGGTACACCGCGTTGCCAAGTGTTTCCATCGCCTCAAGAAGCGGGGGATACATTGCCATAGTCGTCACCATGTCATGCGCTTGCCCGCCTTGTTTGAGGACAGCGTGTATTTCCTGAAAACTTTCATTGTGTTCGAGTGAAGCAAACGCTTTTGCAAGTTGTTCTGGGTTTGTTTTAATTCTCATTGATGACTCTTTTGTGATTGTTTTTGAAGGATTTTGAGATATCAGATTTCGTCAGTTGGCCACAAGCAACTTCAATTGTCAATTCAAATACTTGATTTTCTGTGAGCGTGCACTGAATTCCATTTAGTTTTAGGAAAACGAGAGCAGTCATTATGGCTGTACATTTGTTGCCATCAACGAACGGGTGATCATTGCAAATATGAAACAAATATGCAGCTGCCATCTCAAAGATAGAAGTGTGTACAAATTCGCCGTTCAACATTTGCATTGGCATAGCAACCGCTGATGAAAGAAGTCCAAGGTCTCTTACTGAAGGCTCACCACCATGTAGTGAAATTTGCGTTTGATGAAATGCAATAACTTCATCGTCGGTGAAGAACGGTACATCCATCGGACTACTCTGCTAACCGTCTAAAAGCGTCGCCGTACTGTTCATTTATTTCTTTGGCCGCCTTTGCGATTCGCTCTTGTCTGGTCATCTCAGCTCTTTTAATCACCAACGCATCCTCAACAATCATCAGTTCTAGTTTGCTGTCAACTCGAAAATGCAGCAATTCCATAATGGGCTTGTCGATGATGAGGGCGTAGCTGTTTCCGTGTTTAGTGAGTGTTTTGATCATTTTGTGGCTCCTATGTCAATATGATGTCTTTCCAAAGAATATACAAAGTATACACATCGGTGATACAAATCAAGAAAAATACGATAATTTATGGAAACACCAATAACCCGCGACCGAATGGCCGCGGGTTTTAGTGTAAGTAAAGAGTCATGTTACAGGTAAGAGTCACTTTCGATGTAGGATAAAAAACAACCCCGTCGTGGGTCGAGCCAACGATCGGGGTTGGAGATTGCAGGAGTAATCCTGCAACGGGAGGGAGGGAGCAATACAAGAGAGTTGCGAAATATAGAGATCTGCCTACATATACGAATGGCAAGTGGTGAGGTTCCCAATTAATTCCCAAAAATTCCCCAAAAACTCACCAAAGTGATGTTTTAGTAGTTTTTCTAATGGATCTTTTCTTGGAACCGTGCATATTGAAGTTGCGAAAACTTGTATGTGGCAACTGCCGTTTGTTGCCTTCCCTATTTTCACACCCTAGGAAGGATGCCCCAAGAATGTTCAACCCTCTCCAAGTTACTTCACTCATCGCTGCAGTTTGTTTTGCATCTCCATTTGCAATGGCAAACTCTAACCAGTTATCAATGGTTGAACTTCAGCAACAACACCCTAAGTTACGAACAATGCAAGAAGGAACCAAGATCACCAAGATGGTTGCTCCCAAATTGGCTACTGGCCGAACTGCAGAAGCATCTGCAAACGCATTTATTCAAACGTGGTCGAACGCTCTAGGCGTGGATGCTAAAGATTTTATCGCTGAAGGTCCTTTTCAAGATCGTCATCACATACAACCAATTATGTACAACCAAGAAACAGGTGAGTACAAGTTTACTGGTGTTTATTTTAAACAAACGGCAGATGGGCTTCCTGTATATGGTTCAAGGCTCATGACACTCGTTAAAAACACACCGAACAACCCAATTGTAAACGCTACGCTTGACCTCCGTGACGTCGCGGGGTTCAAACGCCCAGCACGAGTTGCAAATAGTTCAGCACTTGCATTGATGTCAGCAGCAACGCGTTTTGGATCATCAGTTGTAATCACTGATCCAGAACTAATGGTTTTCGCAGGAACTACTAAAGAACATAACGAACCACGGGCTGCTCTAGTTTTTGAAGCAACCGTTGGTTCACATATTGATGGAGATGAGTATCAAAAAGCTGAACTTGTTGTTGACGCTGAAACAGGTGAAATTCTTCAAGAAACAAATCGTATTTTGCATGTTGATGGGCACGTCGCTGGTATGGCTACTGAAAGTTCAGGCGCAGATACATGTGATCCGGAATCAGCAGCAGGTCTTCCGTATGCAAAAGTAACTCGAAGTGGCGCAACAGCATACACAGACGCAAACGGAAACTACTCCATCGCTGGATCTGGAAACATTACATCAAAACTTGAAGGACAATGGTTCAACGTGAATAACAGTAGTGGCTCAGACTCTTCACTTTCGCAGAGTAGTAGCAATCCGGACTTTTTACATAATGCAGCAAACTCTAGTCAATATTACAGAGCAGAAGTAAATGCATATTTACAAAGCAATATCGTTCGCGACTTCACGCTTTCCTTTAACCCAGATTTCCCTACGATCAACTCACAAACATCGTTCCCTGTCAATGTGAATATAGGCAGTACATGCAATGCATACTACGATTATTCATCTATTAATTTCTACAGTTCAGGTGGTGGCTGCAGCAATACTGCATTCTCTGTCGTTGTTCACCACGAGTATGGACATCACCTTGTAGAAGTCGCTGGTTCTGGCCAAGGCCAGTACGGCGAAGGTATGGGGGATGTCATGGGCGTGTTACTCACAGGTGATGATCAATTAGCACGCGGTTTCTATTCCAATGACTGCACGAACGGAATTCGAACCGCCGATAACGGGCATCAGTACCCTTGTACAGGTGGAATTCACGATTGTGGTCAGTTAATTTCAGGATGCGTGTGGGACACACTTGCAGCGATGGAAGCGTCATACCCAGTTACTGGTCACGACATTGTTTCTTCGCTTGCGATCAACTCCATGTTACTCCACTCTGGCGATACCATTTCTCCTTCGATTACGTACGATTGGTTAACACTTGACGATGACGATGGCGATCTAACAAACGGAACACCCCACTCAGCAGAAATTCTCGCTGGGTTTGCTCTGCACAGTATGGATGATTTCCCAGAACCACTTGGAAATGACGAGTGCTCCACAGCACTTGCTGTTATCGATGGCACGCATTCCTTTACAACTGTAGGTGCTAGCCACAGTAGTGATTCGTACAACGATACTCAGTGTGGTGGTACATACCTTGGCGAAATGTCCTCGGATGTTTGGTTCTCATACACTGCTTGCCAGAGCGGCAATATGGTCGTAAGCACATGCAACACTGTTGACTTCGATTCAGATATCGTGATCTATGAGGGAACATGCTCAAACAAAACACAAATTGATTGCAACGGCGATGGTGATAATTGCAGCGGATATTCCTCCTACACCTCCTTCAACGTCACTGATGGGAATGACTACCTCATTCGTGTTGGAGGTTGGAGTGGCGATAGCATGGGTCAAGGACAATTGATTGTTGATGGTCCTGGTGAACCCTGTGACACAACACCACCTTGTCCTGGTGATGTCGATGGCAACGGATCCGTTGGAGTCGAAGACATCCTTGCAATCGTTGATATGTGGGGCGAGACAGGCGGCGATGGGGATGTGGATGAAGATGGCACCGTAGGTGTTGGCGACATCCTCGTGCTGATCGATGCTTGGGGTTCATGCCCTGAATAAGTTCTCTTAACTCAATTCACCCGCTAGTATCTCATACTAGCGGGTGTTTTTTTTGAGAGGTGAAAAATGCAAAAGTTTGCAGTATTCACTCTTGTTGTAGCGACATCCTACTCTGCAGCTGACTTCGAAATTACTTCTGTACCTTCAGATGCACCTGCTGGATTGGATGTGTTTTCAAAACACGTTGATGTTCTTGGATTGCATGTCTTTGCCAAATCAAATGTTCCACATAGTCACGTTCTTCACTGTGCAAACATTGTAGCGCAGTGGATAGACAATGATGAAGATGGGGTTCCTGATAATCCTGCTGTGCATCAAAATCTCATAGATACCTACGCTTCGATGTTAATGTGGTGGAATGAAAATCAAGCAGAAGGGGATTACGATTACATTCCAGACAGTACGTGGGACAATTACTTGTTACAAGGTTTGTTTGGTTTTGAAGTAAATATGAATTATCCGAACAATCAAGAGTTTGATGCAACGCTCGAAGAAACTCTACATCTTGTGACCTTTGGTGGGTACGCCCCAGTGTACCCCGCTGTTTGGGGGGAAGATCATGGCACGCAAATGACAAACACGATGGATGCAGTCATTGCAGGAGGGTGGTATCACTATGACGATCCGACCTGTGACTACCAGTGCAAAGTAACTGAGTATATGTATTGGTCGTTAACCTCGATCCTTGGTGCCCAAAATTATCCTTGGCGAATTCCTGAAATCGCCGATGAATGGGAACTGCCTACTTTACAACTTATGCAACAACATAACAGTACGATGGTGGACATGCTCCAAGACCCACAATGGTCACCTGCGAGCGTGTTACCAGATGGTTCATATTCTCCTCAACCTCTTTGTGTTGGTGATCTCAATAATGACGAAAGCGTCTCAATGACTGATGTGCTGATTCTGCTTGATGGCTGGGGGGACAGATGGTCCAGCAGATATCAACGGGGATGGCAATATCAACGTCAGTGACCTCTTGTTACGCATCGATGCGTGGGGATCATGTTGATGAGAGCTGAGTTTACTTGCCTAATATAACATTTCACTGATTTATTGCATCTCTGCCTTGCTTTATCCGTATTTTCTGTCAGTATGGACATTGTGTGTGGGTGGTTGTATTGGAGAACCACACGAAAATCAGAGAGGAACAATTTGGATATGTTACAACAAAGTATTTCTACTTTCGCAGCTGCGTCAGTACTCTTATCTTCTGCTTCTTTTGCAGCAGATTTGTCTGCGCACCAAGCAATGCAGCAACTCAAAAACGATCACCCAAAACTTCAAACGGTTGATCGAAATGGGAGCATTCATAAACTGCTTGCACCCGATCTTTCAAACGGTCGAACTCCCATCGATTCTGCAGAGAACTTTATCGACACTTGGTCTACAGCTTTAGGCGTTGATTCACAACAATTTGTCGAACGTGGGCCATTCCCTGACGGTCATTCTGTTCAAGAACTAATGTACAACCGTGAGACTGGTCAACATAAGTTTACCGGTGTGTACTACATGCAGACCGCGGACGGACTACCCGTGTATGAAACCCGACTCATGGTACTTGTTCGTAATGTTGCTGGGTATCCAGCAGTAAGCGTCACGACAGTGTTACAAGATGTTGCTGGCTTCAAACGTTCAAACAAGTTTGCAGCAAACAGCGCGATCGCACTGATGGCTGCTGCAACTCGCCTTGGAGGTGATGTCACAGTTACAGATCCAGAACTCATGGTGTTCGCAGGTACTGAAAAGAACCGCCAAGAGCCGGTAGAAGCGTTGGTTTTTGAAGCAACTTCTGGAGGGCATTGGGATTTCGAAAATTACAAAAAATTTGAACTTGTAGTTGATGCGCATTCTGGCGAGGTTCTTCATGAACGAAACCTCATTCTTCACGCTGATGGCAATGTCTCAGGGATGGCGACAGAAAGTTCAGGTGCAGATGTTTGCGAACCTGAATCTGCAGCAGGAATGCCGTATGCGAAAGTAAGTTTGAATGGAAATTCTGCGTATGCTGACGCATTTGGCGATTTTACATTCGTTGGTTCAGGTACATTAACTTCAACTCTTGATGGAATGTATTTCAACGTGAATAACCAGTCAGGATCCGATGCATCACTTTCGCAAAGTACGAGTGATCCGTATTTCATGCATAACGAACCTAATTCAAACGAGCAACTCCGCGCACAAGTAAACGCGTATCTTCACTCAAATATCGTTCGAGATTTTGCACTGTACTACGCTCCGACATTCCCAGTTATTGGTTCCCAAACAGGTTTTCCAGTCAATACTGGTGTGAGCGGAACATGCAATGCGTATTATGATTACTCATCAATTAACTTTTACAATTCTGGTGGTGGCTGTAGTAACACGGCGTTTTCAGTTGTTGTTCACCACGAATATGGCCACCACATGGTTGCGTCAGCGGGCAGTGGACAAGATGCGTATGGCGAAGGAATGGGCGATGTGATGGGGGTCTTAATCACAGGCGATGCAGAATTAGCTCGTGGTTTTTATAGCAGTGACTGTGATAACGGTATTCGTTCTGCAATTAATAATCTTCAATACCCATGTGATGCTGGATCGAACGGGATCCATTATTGCGGTCAACTCATTTCAGGTTGTGTTTGGGATGCACTTGCTGAAGTTGAAGCTTCGTTCCCCGGAGAAGGATTAGACATTGTCTCCACCCTAGCGATCAACTCAATGATGCTCCACGCAGGTGGTGACATCGACCCATCCATTACAACAGATTGGCTTACACTTGATGATGACGATGGCGACCTCTCAAACGGTACGCCGCACTCCGCAGAAATTCTCGCTGGGTTTGCGCTACACCACATGGATGATTGGCCACCTCCAGCAACATGGGCATGCTGTATTGATGAAGAATGCAGTGAACTCACTTCAACAGCATGTACAGATGCAGGCGGTGTTTGGCGAAATGGATATTACTGCAACCAAGTAAGTTGTATTCCACTTCCAAACGATTTCTGTGATTCGGCACAACCTATTGTTGATGGTGACTGGGAATTGATGACCCTTGGGGCGATGACTGACAGCGACCCATACAGCGATGCGCAATGCTCAGGAACATATCTCGGAGAAATGCACGCAGACGTTTGGTTTAGCTACGTTGCCTGCGATACTGGTTCATTTACTGTCAGTACGTGCAATCAAGTCGATTTCGATAGTGATATTGTTGTCTATGAAGGAACGTGCGATTCAATGACCCAAGTTGCGTGTAACGGTGATGGCGATGGATGTGCTGGGTATTCATCAACAGTGACATTTAATGTTACTGGTGGTGCCCACTATCTCATCCGCGTTGGTGGTTGGGATGGATCATCAGAGGGTAACGGTACGCTCACTGTCGATGGACCGGGCGATGGCTGTGCTTCTGATCCAGCGGTGAATATCGATTACCCAGATGGTCAACCTGATTTTGTTGATCCAAATGGTGGCACTGTTGTTGCGATTGATGTGACTGATGGAACATCTTCTCCAGTAAGTGGCGAACTTCACTTTAACAGTGGCTCTGGGTGGAACAGTGCGACGCTCGATGCTGGTTACGATGCAACATTCCCCGCATTTGACTGTGGAGCATCCGTTGATTGGTATATTTCAGTTGAAACTGCAGATGGAGATACAGTCGTGAGCCCGTATGGGGCACCGGGTGCTTCATTCAATGCCTTGGCGTACACTGGTAGCGATGTGACATTTGATGATGACTTCAATTCAGATATGGGTTGGAGTGTGGACGCTGGTGCGACAGAAGGAAACTGGACACGAGTTGTTCCATCAGAGGGTGGCGTGCGTTGCGACGCAGGGTCCGATGCAGATGGTTCTGGGATGTGCTATGTCACAGGTAATGGCGGTAGTGAAGATGTCGATGGCGGAACAACGACGCTCTACTCACCAGTCATGGAGTACAGTGATGGCGCAATCCTTAGTTATTCACGCTGGTACAGCAACGGCGCAGAGTGTGGTGGTGCTGATCCCAACAACGACGAGTTCTTCGTTGACGTTTCGTACAACGGCAGTGCTTGGACAAACCTTGAAACTGTTGGGCCATACGATCAATCCAGTGGTGGATGGTATGACATCGAACATGTTCTTTCAGGTGATGGCACAATCGAAGTTCGATTTGTGTGCGGTGATCTCAATTCAGGTTCGATTATCGAAGCCGGAGTTGACGCAGTTTCTATCAAAGATAGTTACTGTGATGAAGCAACATGTACTGGTGATGCTGATGGCGACGGAATGGTAAGTGTTTCCGATCTCCTGATCGTGATTGATATGTGGGGGCAATCAGGAGGTATTGGTGATATTGATGGCGATGGAACTGTAGGTGTTGGTGACTTGCTAGCAATCGTTGACGCTTGGGGACCATGTGAGCTGCCGTAACTTTGTTGTTACTTAATGAAAAAGCCCCACTCAAATGAGTGGGGCTTTTTTTTGGAACTGCAGTACTATTTTTTTGCTTCGTCTATCTCAGCAAACGCTTTGAGTGGGTCTTTGAGAATTTTTGGTCTACAACCTGCACAGCAAAGTTCAACAAGTCGGTTTCCGACGATCATGTGATCTGGACCGCCCATGCCGTCAAGTGGTCCACGACCAATGACACAATAATCAAGCGGATACGTTGGTTTCTGGGCTTTGATAATTGCTTCATCAAGTTCTGGAACGTATGCAGCTGGATCTTCAAGAAATTCATCTTTGCAATCATTGCAACAGGTTCTAAACAATCGATTGCCATAGATAAAGTCGACCGCAGCATCCTTTGAGTCAAGCTTGTCGCCACTGACAATGCACGTATCGATTGGATAGTACGGCAATTGTTGTGCGATCATTAACTTGTCTAACTTTGCGAACATTGCATTTTTGTTCTCTTTGAACTTTGGTATGCAACCCGCACAGCAAAATCGAACTTCGCGACCATCGATGATTTCGGCAGGTGGTTCACCCATTGATCCAAGTTTCTTGCCTGTTATTGGGCAAACGTCTAACAGATATGGGGTTTGCACAACCAATATATCGCTACCAGATTCAGCAGGCTTTGCATGCAACGCTTTTTGTTCTGCAACATACATTTCCTTACGAGACTCTTCCCATTTTTTGAACCCATTGAGACACCCACCACAACAAAATGCGACGGTGTCTTCACCAACTTGCGCGGTAACTGCAGGGTTCACAGCATTGCCTGTAAATGGACAAACTTCATTCACTGGTTCTCCAGCAAATACGATACCCGGCAACGCTACGGCTGCCACAAACATTGAGAAAAACACGTTCATCAGAAACTCCTTTTTAGTCTGATTGATTTATGAGTTGTGGTTCTTCTTTAATTTCAGTTGCCACTGAGCAGCTGAACAATACAAAATAGGAACGACAAACAAGGTGACTAATGCAACGTGCATGCTACCAAAGACTGGGATGGCCATTTCTTGTAGTGGAACATGTGTTTCACTCCATACTATTGCAAATATGTAACTTTTTTACGTCCGAGTGGATTATCCTGCTCGTTGTGGGTCATCACACAAATAGATCTTTGAAAATTACCGCCGACGTTGAGCAGTGGTTTAGCAAGGAAGCACGGTCGTTTCCTTGGAGATCTCAGTCTACCCCTTGGGGTAGGCTTGTGAGCGAGTTTATGGCGCAGCAGACCCAGATAGAAAGAGTCGCTGATCGCTGGCCAAAGATGTTGAAGCGATACCCAACTTCAAAAAAAATGGCTGAAAGCAATTTGCAGGAAATACTTACCTATTGGCAGGGTCTTGGGTATTACAGAAGAGCAAAACACCTGAAGCAAACAGCCGAAATGATTGAACGGGATTTTGATGGCAAGATTCCAACAGATGTGGATTCATTATTGAGGTTGCCAGGTGTAGGGAGATACACAGCAGGAGCGATCGCTTCAATTGCGTTTAATCAACGAGTTCCCATCGTTGATGGGAATGTGCATCGTGTGATCTGCCGCGTTGAGCAGAAACGAAATGTACCATCTCCAAACGCATGGTCTTGGCAAATTGCAACGAAACTCGTACATGAGAGCACAACTCCAAGCACCTTTAATGAGGGGATCATGGAACTTGGAGCAACTGTTTGTACTCCAAAGAATCCTACGTGTGCACGTTGCCCATTGAAGCACGACTGCATTTCGAACAAAGAGGGATCTCAACACCTGATTCCACCCCCCAAAAAACCTGTGAAACGTACAGAAGAACACCACTACGCAGTGATACTTTCTTCGAAGGGAAAGATTGCACTTGAGCAACGTGGGATGAACGGTCTCTGGGCAGGGATGTGGCAAGTTCCAACACTCGAATCACCGACACAATTACAAGAACCAGAAGTTCTTGAAGCACTCGAGATCAAGAATGATGTAGAGATTCTTGGGTCATTTGAACACAAATTAACCCATCGAATTGTTACGTTTGTGGTGTATCACTCAGAAGTAAACAATCAAGATCGATACGTATGGCATACAGTGGACGAATTGGATTCTGTTCCGCTCGCGACCGCCCAGAAAAAAGTCATTGCGTTACACTGTGCACCATGAAATACATCACATGTATCGTTTTTGCCCTTGTATCATTTGCAACAGCGCAAAGCCCCCAAAATCTCATTTCTGACGAAGCGCTTGCACTTGTTGTCATTCAAGATGGAGAGCGCATAAAAAAATCTATTCAAACAATCTCTGCTGAGGTTGGCGATCGTTCAGATCAAGGCGTTCTTGATGCGTTGCTTTCTCAGTTTGTAAAAAATCCTGAAGCTGTAGACCTTGAAGCTGAAGTGATTTTTGCAATCGAACCCGGCTCGGTCCCAGAAGGTCAAAAACCCATAGGAATGTTCGGGCCAATGCCGCACTTAGTCATGGTTTGTAAACCAATAGAGGGGAAAAAACTCATTTTGAATCCTTTTGGTGGTGTGAATGTGAGCACAGTTGTAGATGGCTGGTTTGTCGCTTCAGGTGGAAATAGTTGGTCACCCCCATCCACGGACTCTCTATCACCTTTGTTTGCAGAACTTCCAGATGGACAACTCACATTCAAGATCAAGTTCGGTGCACTTTGGTCACAAGTTGGACCAATCACTCAAATGGCGGGTGGAATGATGATTGGTCAAATGAATAAACCCGGACCCACTGGCACGATTGAACCTGAAACTCGCAAGAGAACGGCTGTTATAAGTCAAGCATTTCGTCAATTAATGCAGTTTTGTGCGAAGATACAATCGCTTGCAGGGAACATATCGATTGTCGATGGCAAGGTTGAGACTCGGTTTTCGATAGACCAAAAGAATCCGATTCCTCTAGCAATTGATAACAGTGCAATGGAAGAGATGGCAACTCAGATTCAAAGCCAAGCATTGCAATACACGATGTCTGGGGACTTTACGCGTTTGCTTTTGAACTACCAACTTCACTTGTTGCGGAATGAGAACGATGGTTTTCCTGTCGTTGCAGTAACTGAAGGGATGCGAGAACTCGCTGACATTCAGGGAGACAACGTAGTGATGTATGGGCTAGAACCAAAAAACGGATTGACAATTGCTGCACTTGCAGAGACAACAGATATACAAGAATATCTCGATCGTGTGCCTGCTCTCATTGATGAGATGGCATCACAGTTTGCAGAGGAGTTTCGTATGAAACTTACTCCATCTGAGAATAAATCAGATCATTGGGATGTGCAAATGCTTGGGGTTGATGAGGAAGATATGCAGATTATGAACGCAGTCATTACAACGACTACAACGCTTTCATTCGAGGAAATCTATGGAAAGATTGGGTTTGTGTTTGGCTCAAGCAAACCGTTCACAAACACGCAACATGAAACCCGATTATCCCGTCTCATTGCTGCGAACGATGACCTATCCATTGCCATGGCAGTGACGATGGATGTACGGGAGTTTGCGTATGGATTTTTACAAGTAGCTGAACAAGCGGGAACAGATCAAGGGAAGAAGATCGCTGCAACCCCGCCCGCAATCGTGGAGTGTGTTCTAGGTGCAAACGACTCTGGCTTTGTCTTTACCTTTCAAGCAGATATGCTAGGTTTGGGTAGAGTAACGAGTGAGATGAATTAACCCGCTAAGTCACCTTCTTCTTCGATGTGGTGGAGTTCCTCCACTCGAACGTTTGTCTTTACATCTTCTGGGTATTTCACTCGTGTGTGATAAATGGAGTTCAATCGAGCAATGATTGCATCTTCAATTTTTGCAAGTTCAGCGAATGTCAGATTACAATCGTCGTATTGATGATCGAGTAATCGTTTGCGTGAGAGATCTCTGACGAGAGCTTCAATTCTCCCCGGATTAGGATCAGGCATCACTCTAGAAGCAGACTCAACTGCGTCTGCAATCATCAGAATAGCGACTTCTTTTGTTCTGGGCTTTGGTCCTGGATAACGGAAATTCACATCGCTAATTGGTTCAGAACTAGATTCTCCGGCTGCTTTTTTTGCAGCATGGTAAAAATATTCCACAAGGGTAGTGCCGTGGTGGGCTTCGATAAAATGGATAATTTCACGAGGAAGATCATACTCCTTCGCAAGCTCGACACCATCTTTGACATGCCCAATGATGATGAGCAAACTCATTGATGGTTTGAGGGTTGTGTGCTTGTTAAATCCAGATTGGTTTTCAATAAAGTACTCAGGTTTGTTCATTTTACCAATGTCGTGGTACAACCCGCCTACGTACGCCAGAAGAGAGTCGCATCCTATCGCTTCAGCAGCAGTTTCCGCGATGTCTGCAACTTGTCTTGAGTGATTGAAAGTACCAGGCGCGAGTTCTTGTAATTTTTGAAGTAGATTGTTTCGAGTGTCTTTCAGTTCAGTCAGTGACATTCCAGTTGTGATATCAAACACTCGCTCGATTGGCTCAAGAATTCCCAGAACAAAGAACCCAACGACGAGAGATGACCCTCCAGAAATCATGGAGTCAGTGAGAACTTGTTGCCATGCGATTGAAATATCAGGCAATTCTATGAGTGAGAAGAAACAAGTTCCTAACGCAAACACTACAGCTGTGATACCTGAAGCTCGAATCAATGTTTGGCGATGGCTAACATCCTTAAGTTGTCCAATCATGATTCCACAGCCTGAGATCATGACCACAAACCAGATGATTGGTTGAGATAGGGCCATGGTCACGAGCGCGCATTGCATAAAGGCAAGAAACATAGAGAGTCGCTGCCCATAAGCGAGGCATGCAATTGTGACAACAAGAAGTGTCGGGACGACTGCAGCTGCAAAGATAAAGACTGGTGCTTCGAGTGTGACAATAACAGACAAACCGAGCATCAGTATCATGAGAAAACAAAGCATGAACAATCTGAGCGGGTTTTTGGAGATTCTCGGGTTTGAAATAGTTGTATATGCACCAATAAAAATGGCCAGCATCGCCAAAAGCCCAATTGTTCCTAATCGTGGGAGCCATTGAACAATAATCGGGGCAGCAGCTTCAAATTGTGCTTGTTCTAAAACAGCTTCTTCATATTGTTTTGCGCTGAGACGGTCGCCTCGTACCCAAATGATATCGCCTTTGTGGTGCGAGGAAATGACTGGTTGCACAGAAGCTACAGAATCATCAGCTCTTTTTTGGGTGGCTTCGACATCAAACTGCACAGAAGGTTGGCCTTCAAACATCAACCTAGCTTCGATGATCGGTACAGTGTTTTCTTTAAATCCTGCTCTACTTACTAATTCAGAAACTTGTAAATCGAACGTTGAGCCACCAACTGGGAGGGCGATCGCTTCTGCTTGATAGGGAAGCTGTAATTGATCGTTTGCTGTGAATAATGCACGGTTTGAAGCAGGAGTCGTTGTGAAAATTTGAAACTCATCATTTGTAAGTAGTGGTGTACTGCCACGTAAATTACGTGTCAGTCTAGAAACGGCGCCACGCCATTTCGTTGTTGGTGCACCATCCTTTGACATGGATTGTAGAGCTTGTAATTTTTCAGGAGTAAGATTGAATTGTTCAATGAGTTCTGGCGCTATTTCTTCGATAGAAGTTTTTCCATGCACTGCAGTTGGTAGACCAAGGATGGAGGCGCTTAGCCGCTCAATGAATGAAGTGTTTACAAAGTAAATACGAGGCGAAGAGCTTCTTGCTTCTTCTCTATTTGTTTCAGTTGCAGATGTGTCTTCAATCTCGAAATCTAAGCGAGTTACTCTCGTTGTCGTAACAATTTGTCCATCTCGGACTTTGATTTGTTCTCGCGACCACGTTGCAATGATAGAAACAAGTAGAAGGAATGTGAATATGATGCAACTTGTTCGCAAGAACTCCGGTTTTCGTAGCAACTCTCCTAAATGAAATTGTTGCTTAGGTACTTTCCGTAGTACTTTCGCTCGACGTGTTGCCGTCTTGTTCGTAGTTTTTGTACTTGATGACTTACCCATTACTTGTTGTCAGTATCGTCTTAGGTGGTAGTGGTTTGGTGAATCTTTGTCTATTGAACAGCGGTGACTATACACTGAGGGAGCGTGTGAAGATTTCTGCATTTTGCAGCGGCTGCTCTTGTATCAAACGAACCAGCTTGAACTACGAAGAGTGCTGTACCCATTTTTGATTTTTCTTCAAAAATAGATACATTCCCAATTCCTGCGAGCCGTAGTTGTGATCCTAATTTGTTTGCTGCGTTTTTTGCATTTTCTAAACTTTGGTATGCACCAAATTGCAATGTGTATGAACCTGCAATTGTGGAACTAGAAAAAGAGTTTCCACTTGATGTAGCGATCGCATGCGAGCTTGCTTTCGCTCGATCACTGCCACTCAAATCAGCGGACGCTTCCTCGAATGCGCGTGCAGCTGTCACATAATCTCCCGTACTTGAGGCAATGATTCCTAGCATTGCATTGGATTTTCCACGAACCTCTTCATTTGATGATTCAGAGGCTTGAGTAAACCATTGTTTTGATTTTTCAATACGTTGCATTCTGAATTCACACAGACCAATCAAGTAGGCCGCTTCATCAGAACTCTCTGACTCGTTGAGTGCTTTCTTTGCCCACATTTCTGAAATCGACCATTGCCCTTGGTCATACTCAAGCAGTGCTTTTTCCATAGCTTTGGGGGCCGAGTTTGAACACCCTAGGAGGCAAACGGAGAGCGAAATGGTGCAAAAGAGGGTGAATGAGAGTTGACGCATACGTAGAATCCTTTCTTGTCCTTTGTTATCGTATCACTCTTAGAAGGTACGACATGCAGCTTTTACACTCTATTTTTAAAACTTGGCGTAAGAATTTCCTTCGAACCCTCATTGTCGACGATTTTCGATCATGGAGGGGGATCGATTTACAAGTGGCTTCCTGGCATGTTCGAAAAGCGATCCTTGAAATCGATGATGCTGACCACGTAGGGGTGATGTTGCCAACATCTGGGTTGTTCCCAGTTGTTGCATCAGCAATTTGGTCGCTTGGCAAAACTGTTGTTCCGTTGAATTATTTACTATCCGCAGATGAGATTGCCTACATTGTTCATGATGCTGAGTTGAAAACAGTGGTCACCGTTGGCCCAATGCTCGACATGGTTGGTGGGCTTCCAGAACAAATCAACATCATCTCCATGGACGCGATGTCATTTCGAGGCATTCCTCCTGTCCGCCGATCTAAAAAGAGCAGTGAAGAATTTTTGGCAGCACTTCTGTATACATCAGGCACTTCAGGCAAACCAAAAGGTGTGATGTTAAGTGAGAAGAATATACGCTCAAATGTGCAACAATGTTGCGCATGGTCTGGCTTTCATAAACACGATTCATTTTTGGGGTTGCTACCCCAGTTCCACAGTTTTGGCTTTACAGTGACGACAATGTTGCCAATGGTGATTGGAGCGAAAGCAATGTACTCTGCTCGTTTTAATCCAAGGAAAACTTTTGATTTGTTACGAACACATCGCCCTACAGCGATGCTTGCAATCCCGTCCATGTTCAATGCATTACTGAATTCAAAGAGTGGATTGCGTGACGATTTTTCTTCTCTCAGGTTTGCTGTTTCTGGAGGGGAAGCACTTCCTGATGCAGTATTTGAAGGGATGAGAACAAAATTTGGATTGACCATTAACGAAGGGTATGGTTTAACCGAAACATCTCCAGTTACAAATTGGTGTCGTCCAGATGAACATCGCAGAGGATCAGTTGGTATGCCAATTACAGATGTCCATGAGAGAATTGTTGATCCACATGGAAATGACGTGCCAATTGGGCAAGATGGTGAAGTGAGAATTGCTGGGCCAAACATCATGCAGGGGTACTACAAGTTGCCAGAGGAAACAGCAGCTGCGTTTGATGAAAGAGGGTACTTTCGCTCTGGAGATATGGGGCAACTCGATGCTGAGGGATTCCTGTATATCACAGGAAGAATCAAAGAGATGTTAATCATAGGGGGGGAAAATGTGTTTCCACGAGAAATCGAGGAAGTCCTGACAAAACATCCCTCCGTTTCAGCAGTCGGCGTTGTCGGCAGACAAGATGTATCTCGAGGGGAAGTTGCTGTTGCTTTTGTCGAATTGGTTGAAGGAGAAGTGTTTGATGAACAGGCACTACGAAGTTGGTGCAGGGAGACACTTGCATCGTTCAAAGTTCCCAAGTCGATCTACCAAATTGATGCGTTACCACGGAACCCTACTGGTAAGATCATGCGCCGTGAACTCACAGCATTGGTTCAAAAGGAAGTTTCAACGTGAAAAAGATTACATTAGCGCACAGTCCTGACCCAGATGATGCCTTCATGTGGTGGCCACTTGCTGATATTGATGGCTCTGGCCCCTCCATAGACGTTGGAGATTGGGAGTTTGAGCTCATTATGAAAGACATTGAAACACTCAATGTTGAAGCTGAGAATCGAGCGTATGACATCACCGCTATGAGTATTGCTCAGTATCCTCAGGTAGCAGATTTATATGATTTGACTGCTTGTGGAGCTTCTCTTGGTGATGGATATGGTCCAAAATTGATCACACGTACAGAAACCACACTTGATTCTCTGTTTGCTAATAGACCAACGATCGCAGTTCCAGGCGATCGCACAACTGCACTCGCGACTCTTCGAATCCTCGCTGGAGATCAAGACATCGTTTGGGAATCGGTGGAGTTCACAGAAATTATGAACCGTCTTTTAGAAGGCCAGTTTGATGCAGGTGTTGTCATTCACGAGGGGCAACTCTCATTCAAAGAGCATGGTTTGTACGAGATTTGTGATTTTGGAAAATGGTGGAAAGATCGTACTGGTCTTTTGCTCCCACTTGGTGGGAATGCGATTCGTAGCGATTTTGATACGACATACGGAATTGGCTCAACGGGAGAAGTTACTGCATTACTCAAAAAATCGATTGAGTTTGCTATCGATCATCGAGAGAAGTCCCTTGCGTGGGCCTCAAAGTGGGGGAGGGGTATTCCGTTGGAATCTACCGATACTTTTGTTGAGATGTATGTCAACAAGTGGACGCTCGATTTCGGCGTGCAGGGGAAAGAATCTGTGATGAGATTTCTTGCAGAGGCTGCAAATGTAGGCGCAGTTTCACGCGTACGCGAAATCGCCTTTGTGTAAATTAGTGGAGTTCAGCTTCCCCAAGAAGTGAAAAACCTTTTTTGACGAGGAGTTGTCCGCCTAGCATCAAATCGTCGATTGCAATCGCAACAAGCGAATCACCAATAATGGGTTGTTTAATCAACGAGTAAATGAAGTGGATGTTGAGTTCCGCTCCTAACAAATACAAACACAAATCTGCGAGTGAATGTGATTCGTCAATCACAGCAACGACTACATCAGTTTCTGAAAATGAAATAGAGAGGTCGTGTAACATCAACCGTGCTGCGTCTGCATTATCTGGAATCATTCGGATGACCGCGTGATCAGATGAGTCAATGACGTTTAAACCTACGACATGCACATGTGAGGCGTCATCAAAGTGACGAAGCAAATCAAGTAACCGCCCGACTCGATTCTCGAGGAATACGCTGAACTGTCGGACGCAAGGGACTTGATACCCTTGCATGGTTTCTTGGGGGAGTTGAGACATCTAAGGTTTGCTTGTGCTATTTAAAGTGGGAGTATTCGTACTGTTGAGAGTGGGTTTCGGTGTTTTTTCTGTCACTTCTTCTTTGGGGGTTTTGTCCGTGAGTGGTTTTCCATCTGAACCAAGTTTTTCAGGGATATATTCATGATCACGTTTTCGAAGTACTGTTGCTGTCAGGATATCATCATTTTTCTCTAAGAGACGTGCGATCTCAAGACCCTCAACGATTCGACCAAACACGGTGTGCCGTCCATCTAAGTGTGGCGTTGGCATGTGTGTAAGAAAAAACTGGCTCCCCGCAGAGTTTGGAGCAGAGGTCTTGGCCATCGAAAGTGTGCCTGCAAAGTGATGGCGGATATCTTCTCCAGTGTGTTCATCTTTGATTTTGTACCCCGGACCACCGCTCCCCGCTTGACCTGTTGCACCTTCACGTGAATTCGGATCACCTCCTTGTGCCATAAATTTGGCTAAGACTCGATGGAACCGCGTGCCATCGTAATATCCAGAATCAGCGAGTGATACGAAATTGGCAACTGTATTGGGTGCATGGTCCTCAAAGAGTTCTAATAGAATTGGTCCCTTTGATGTGATGAGTTGAACACGTGGTAAGTCATCCATTTCTGCTTCAATCTCTCGAATCGCAAGTTCATCTTGCCACTTCGTCGCAGTTTCAGAGATTCTAGTTTTACGGCTATCTAGTGCATTTTGTTTTGCTGCATCACCAGCAAAGGTACGAGTGTCAACAGCATCCATGGCTGCGAGCGCTTCGTCAAAACGGTTGTTTGCAAAGAGTAGATCTGCATACAATCCAGCGGCATCGAGTTGTGTGAGTGCTTGTGGATCCAATCCATCCATTGCTGCGAGCGCTTCGTTGAATCGGTTTTTGCCATCAAGCTCACGCGCCCAGTTGAGTACGATCTCAGGTGATGTAGGGTATAACGAGCGTAGCTCATTGAAAATAGCTTCGCTGTTGGCATCTGGTAAAGCCAAGGCAAACCGTGACCACGCCAAGCCAATTGAGGGGTTTTCGGGCAACGCAGCCATGAGTTGTCTAAACAGCAAATCTGCTTGTTCATGGTCACCAATCCAGAGCGTTAACTGCAATTCTGCTGCGAGGGTCTCTGGGCCGCTATTTTCAGCATTCAAATCGTGGAATGCATTTCTCAAGTTGGTGATCGCTTCACTGTCACCCTCGGCAAAGCCCCTCTGGTTTACGACTGATTCACAAACCACGTGATATTGATCGAGCAAGGTGTCGCTCAGGTCAAATGAAAAACTGTTAATCGTGAGCAGAAGGGGGGTTAGAAAAACTAGATGCATAGATAAACCTTTCTAAGATATGCAGAATCGAGCACGATACCAAGGCTTTGATCTTCACCGAGACATCAGGTGGATATCATAGATAAAAAATATCTATTTTTGGAGATTATTTGTTGACTCTCACGGATGTGGTTGTATGATTCGTGCATCGCCAACAGGTGATCCCGATTTTGCCCCCGGAAGGGCTCGGTGTGGTGCTTGCATCCACCGGGCCTTCTTTTTTGCGCAGCACGCTGTATTGAACCACGCTGTATTGAACCACGCTGTATTGACACCCCAACCAATCCCAAGAATCAACGTTGGATCTCGCACCGTACCCGATGATGTCCGCCAGATCAGTGTTTTGGCGTTTCGTCGAAAAAGAATGATGGATCAAAAAGAAAGGCCCGGCAGATGCAAGCACCATGCCGAGCCCTTTCGGGGGCGAAGTAATGTGGGGATATCATAAGCAACGAGTAGAGATCTGTCAACGCTTTGACAAAAGTACTGTCAATATGCCCTTATAGCACCTGTGAAGGCGATGGCAAGGGCATCCGCCACATCTGGTGGGTCAGGTGGATTGGTGAGTTGTAAAATAGTAGCGATTGATTGCTGTACTTGGGACTTGCTTGCTTGTCCATTACCCGAGACCGCTTTCTTTATCTCAGCGGGCGCGAGTTCAATCAGGGGTAGATTCGCTTGCTCTGCGGCAAGCAAGATGACACCCCTCGCATGCCCTAATGTGATCGCTGCACTAACGTGCTTTGCGTGAGAAAACACACTTTCAACAACGACGAGGTCGGGTGAGAGATCAGAGATGATTGCAGATATATCTTTCCAGAGTTGATGGAGTCGGTATGCGATAGGTTTGGTTGTATCGAGTTTCATTGCCCCAGCTTCAACAAGTACAGGATGGATCTCTGAAGCCTCGAACGTAACACAACCATATCCAGCAGTCCGTAGGCCAGGGTCAATTCCAAGGATCCGCCGCACATGTGTGTTACCCATTTTGGATATCTCGGTCAATGGAACCGTCTCGTAAATGAATTGTTCGATCACAACGAGCGCCTACCTCTTCATCGTGCGTAACAATTAGGATAGTTAATCCTTCTGCATGCATTGCATCAAACAAACAGAGAATATCTTTGCCAGTTTTAGAATCCAAATTGCCAGTGGGTTCATCAGCAAGAAGGATGGATGGTTTGGTAACAAGCGCGCGAGCAATGGCTGCTCTTTGCTGTTGCCCACCAGATAACTCGCTCGGTTTGTGTCCAATCCTGTCTCCAAGACCAACCCGATCTAACATAGCGACTGCATGTTGGCGTCTTTGAGAAGCCCGCATATGCTTGTAAAAGAGGGGGACTTCGACATTCTCTTCAATTGTGAGTTGTGGGATCAGGTTAAAAGATTGAAACACAAACCCGATTTCACTCCCTCGGACATGAGATAACGCCGTGTCATCTAATGTCGAAACTGCTTTGCCAGCCAACGTGAACGAACCGTTCGTGGGTTGATCGAGGCAACCCAAAATATTCATCAGTGTGCTTTTCCCAGATCCAGAAGGTCCCATGATGGCGAGAGATTGTCCTGTGGGTACTTCAAGATCGACGTCTCGAAGTGCATGGACAAGGACACCCCCGTCAGGTTTGTAATAGACCCGATCGATTCCCTGCATGGATACGATGGTACCGTTATTGCTCATTCCTACATCGTACCAGAGAGTGCTTCGGGTACGTCTATTGAGCCTTGCGACTCCGTTTTCAACAGGTTGGCTTTGGTACACTGAGTACATGTCGCAAGCAGCATTTGAGAAGGCAATGGAACAAGCAACGGTCGTTCCTATCGTCCGTCGAATCATGGGCGATCACCTTACGCCTGTCCTTGCGTACAGACGCCTTGTTGCCAAAGACAACCGAGAGGCTCCGAGTTTTCTCTTTGAGTCAGTTGAAAACGGTGACGAAGTTGGGAGGTTTTCTTTCCTTGGTGCAAATCCAGTTCTCGAAATAACCGCAAAAGAAAACCTTGTTTCAATTTGTGATCACGAAACAGGGAAGATTGAGGAAGTCGTTGCAGAGAATCCGCTCGATGTCGTTCGTCAGAAATCTTCTCATTGGAATGTAAGCGAACCAATCGCAGTAGATGATCTTCCACTTCCAAGTTTTCTTGGAGGTTGGGTCGGGTACGCTGGGTACGATACTGCTCGGTATTTTGAGCTCGATGTATTGCCTTTTAAAAATGCTCCACTCGATGATCGAGAGTTGCCAGATGTGCACTTTTCGCTGTACAAAACAATCGTAATTTTTGATCATGTATCAAAGGTTGTGCACGTTGTGCACAATGCAATAGGAACTGAAACTGATCAAGAGATGCTTTGGAATCACTCATGTAAAGAGATCGATGATGTTGTCGAGTTACTTCAATGCGCCACGCCGGAAATTCCTGTCGGTTCAGTTGAACTTGACCTCTCTACGCCACCGCCTTTACCTGCACATTCAACCATGTCTCAATCAGAGTTTGAATGTGCAGTAGATCGGTGCAAGGCATACATCCGTGAAGGAGATGCATTTCAAATTGTAATCTCTCAACGGTTTGAACATCGAACAACCATTGACCCATTCGAAATCTATCGTTCTCTACGCGTTGTTAATCCAAGCCCGTATATGATTTATGTGCAGGGTGGAGGATGTATACTTGCCGCCTCTAGCCCAGAAATTCTTTGTCGCTGTAAAGATGGTCTTGTTACAAATCGTCCATTAGCCGGAACGAGAAAACGTGGCAACACAGTTGACGAAGACCTCGCGGTAGAGGATGAATTGAAAAATGACGAAAAGGAATGTTCCGAGCACGTCATGCTCGTAGATCTTGGCAGAAACGATCTGGGTACTGTTTGCGAAATCGGCTCTGTTGAGATTGAGAGTGTCATGGATATCGAACGCTATAGTCACGTGATGCATTTGAGTTCTACGCTCACTGGCACGTTGGCTGATGGGAAGGATAGTTGGGATGCACTTGCTGCAACGTTACCGGTAGGGACAGTCAGTGGCGCTCCAAAAATTCGGTCGATGCAGATTATTGACGAACTTGAGCCGACTCGAAGAGGTCCCTATGCCGGAGGAATTGGTATGGTGAGTTTCGCAGGAGACATGGATATCGCGATCGCCTTACGAACGATGGTAGTTCCTCTCAAAATGCGGAATTCATCAGGGTGGAGGATTGATGTGCAAGCAGGTGCAGGCGTAGTGATCGATTCCCAACCCGAGTTAGAGTGGAAAGAAACGAGAAATAAGGCAGCAGCGCTAGGTCGAGCTATCGAACTTGCTGAATCTTCTTTTGGATCATCCTAAAAAGAAGTTAGGTGTGCAATCTCGAAAACCTCTTTGGAAGCGGCCAAAGGTGTGGTGCAGCGTCTTCTTTTTCGCGATCGCTTTCTTACTATTGGGGATGTTCATTCTTACACGTTCGTTTGTTCTCACCCCCATCATTGCACAGATCATTGGGAATCAAATCGAAGCAGATGTACAAATCGAATCAGTAGACTGGCATTGGCCAAGCACACTTGTCCTTACAGATGTGGAAGTGCATGCTAGTGGTATTGATGGTCCTGCGTCTCGCGTTGGGTACTTTGATACAGCAACCGTGCACATTACAAATAGCTTCCCTTGGCAAGACCCGAAAATTGATTCTATATCTGTAAACAACGCGACATTTCGTATGGCAGAATCAGAACTCCAAACAGGGGAATTTAACTTCTCTTCGTTTATGTTAAAAGAGCAGCAGGTAACCGAAGAACATACAAAGCCTTCAGATAATAAACGAGCAAGCACAGATGAGCACATGGATCTAGGTATGTTCACAACCGTAGATCTAACTTCTCTTACATTTGAAATAGGGACGATGAACGCTCAATCGTGGGAACTAGAACATACAGTTGTGTTTGACGTTGAACTCAACCCCGTCCGAGACCGAGTGTATCAACTTGCACTCAAGAATGAGGATGGTTCGATCAAACTAGAAGGATCTTGTGATTTTGTCACACCAAAACTCGATTTGAAAATAGATTCGATGCAGTTAGATGATGGTCTGTTCGCAATGCTCCCAAAAACTGCCCGTGTCTGGGTCGCAGGAATCGGATTGAAGGGCGATATTGGTGAACTTGCGCTCTCATGGGATCCTTCGATTGGGTTCCAATTTGATGTGGATGTGAAGGCGATGGAATTCAATTTGCCTTCAGAGCATTCGTTAACTTGGGTGCATTACGAAGATGGAAGAATTACAAAAATGTATGGTGAGCCTACACTTCGTGTAGAGAGTGGAAAAATTTTGTATGACGGGAGTTCAGCCTCCCTCCAACACATCACTGGTATCTTGTTACCACCAGAGACTTCTTCTGGATCGTCCGAAGTTCCATTTGACGCAACTATACAAATTCGAGAATTACCTTCTTTACAGAATCTTACAGCTGAAGAATGGTTAGATGAAATGCAAAACACATCTCCATTTGTTGCTTCATTTAAGATGGATCAATTTCGCTCGAAGGTAGGCGGGGCTGGTCAAGTGGATCTTCCACTTCGTGTTGCTAAGATTTTGCAACTCTTCCAGTTGAAAGATTGGAATGTGAATGGACAACTTATTGTTGAACGGTCTAAGAAAAATGGTGACATCTCTTACAAAGGGAATGTTGCAGTTACTGGTGGTTCTGGATGGTATGAAGGATTCGCATACCCATTACATCATGTGAAAGCATTGATCGATGTACAAAATGACACTTTTACGATTCAATCGTTTGATGCACTTGGTAGTGATGAGGCAGCCATTTCAATTCGTGGGCAAGTCATTGCAAAGGAAGAAACGCATGTTGATATCACGCTCAGTGCTAGAGACGCACCACTTGATCAAGCATTGCACGATGCTGTGCCAAAACCCGTAGCCACAGTGATGGACCGGTTGCTTGATCAAAATGCACTGGACAGATTAGTCCATAAAGGGTTGTTACGACCAGATGAGTTTAAACTTGGGGGAACTGTTGATATGACTTTGGTCATTCAACATAGTGGGAAAAATGGGGAGTCGGTTCAAGTTTCAGGTGATTTGAATTTCAAAGATACCACTATCATTCATGAAGGTTTTCCTTTCCCAATACTAGTAGAAGATGGGTCGGTGCAGTTAGAACCTGAGAGAATCTTTGTCCCTGTTAAGGACCGACTCAAGTTTGTCGGGTATACAGGAGGGGAAGGGAGTTTGGCAGGGGCGATCAATTTTGATCAAGATGGAAATACCAATCCGAATATTGCAGCAGTACTTAAAAATGTTCCTATATCAGAACTGATGGTTGAAGCGGTGTCCGTTTCTTCTGGGAGTTCTTATCAGACAACATCACAAGTGTTAGGTGGACTAGGACTAGAGGGGCAGTTCGATGCTTCAGGTTCTGTCATGACAAGTGAACATGGGGAAATCATACAAAACATCGAAGTCACAATCGATGAAAGCACTGCAACGCCAAAACCTAGTTTCGCAAAGGCAATACAATCGTCAAACGCTTTTTGGCCTGAGGGATTTGAGTTGTTTGATGTTACGTCGAACGTTCTCATTGACAATCAAGGCGTTCATATAAAAGAAGTACAAGCACGGTTTGAGGAAAATGGGCGATTGCACGCAGCAATGGATATTCAAGGGGGTGCGTACGATCTTGAGATTCAAGGGGAGAATTGGCCGATTTCACCTAAGTTGGTGAACCTGCTACCTCCGACTGCTTGCATGAAACTCTCTCCCGCGTGGGAGATTTTTGAGCCCTCTGGGACTTTTAACACTGAGATCCACCTGACGCATACGAATGGAACGTCCTCCTTTCATCTTCAAGCTGAACCAACGACTCTTGGGATCACTGGGGGTGGTAGCACGATGGTTATGCAAAGAGAAAGTGGTGGAATTATTGTGAGTGATTCCAATGTGTATCTAAACGATCTTCAGTTTTCAATCGCACAAAATGATTCAATTCAAGGTGCTGTTGCATTTGATGGAACTATTTTTGCTCGTGAAGAGAGAACAGACTATGACATTCAGGGAGAGTGGACAAACGCTGAAGCAAGTTCACCTTTAAGTAGAGCGATTACTGGAATCATAGGAGGAGATACCGGTTTGGAGTATTACGATTCACTCTCTCCAAATGGAACGGGACTTGTGAGTTTAGAGACTGTACGAAATGATGATCTAGATTTTTACAGGGTTATCGTTTCTCCCGAAACACTCTCGGCAACGTTCAATGAGCGAGTAGCAAACGCAACTTTTCTCACAACAGATTCGAGTTTCAAAAATGAGATCGTATTTGATAACACAGGAATCACTTTTGATCGCCTTGGTGGAACACTTGGAGAAGGTGTGTTCTCATTGCTAGGTAAAATCAACACAGAACAGAATGTTTCTGGTTCCGTTGTATTGGATTGGGATGGTCGAGCCGATGACAAGAATTTGTTTGCAGTTCTACCCTCAGTTGTGGGGGATACACTTGAGGCGATGGAAATTGGAGAAGGGACAAGTAGAGTAGTTGGTGGTGAAGTTTCATTCATCGGGGGTTCATGGTCAGACCTCGAGATTGATTTTGAAGGTGAAATTGATTTGAATGGAGTGTCGATGAATGCAGGCATTCCACTTTCTGATATTGACGGTGTAACAAAAGTTGAAGGAATATACGATGAAGAGAAACTAACTTCTTTGCAGGTACTCTTAGATATTGATGAGATGACAGCAGTGGGGAGAGAGATCACTGATATCCATGGCGGGTTGCTTCTAGACCCACAACAAGGCAAAATGGTTTTTAATGATCTCAGGGGAGAATCATCATCAGGTGTGGTTACGATCACAGGGTTCGTAGACGTGGGGGAAACAAAAAAGTATCAAGTGACAGTCTTGCTCTCAGGCGTACAGCTTGATGATCGAAGCGATTCAGAAGCGAGTACCTTTAGTGGCGATCTTACTGGTTGGTTAGCAATTGAAGGTGTCAGAGGTGCAGTACATGACCGAGTCGGTGTGGGAAGATTGCAAGTATCTCAAGGAATGTTCGCAGAAGTTCCTATCGCAATGCGCTTTATGCAGTTGTTACAACTTTCTTTGCCTACTTCTGAGTCAATTACAAACGTTGTGATAGACCTCTCAATTGATGGCGATGAAGTTCAACTGAACAATATTAAACTCACAGGCGATGACACATCTGCACAAGGCCTTGTGATTCAGGGTGAGGGGAAATTGGAGATGCCCTCATTTGAGATTGATGTCGAGTTACACCCACGAATGGGTTGGCCTGTTTTGAGGGATATCGCAGGAGTACTCGGAGATCAGTTTTTTTCGATTCGCGCAAAAGGTCAGTTATTAGAGCCAGAGATTGCAATCGTTCCGCTGCCAACTTTATTGAATGAAGATTGATGAATCTATGAGTTGATACAATACGGGGATGAGTACAAACAATGATTTGACGCAGCGTGTAGGCGCGATGGTAGATGAGATCGGAAGCCTTGAGGAACACGATCCACGCCGTGAAATGATCGTACAGATGATCGACGCATGCCTCAAGATGGCGAAAGAAGGTCACGATAGTGGACAGGTAAAACTTGTCACGCATGCGATCAAGGAAATGCGGTACGCGTACCAAATTTTTAACCGCTATAGGGGGACTCGTAAAGTGAGTATCTACGGTTCTGCAAGAACCCCCGAAGACCACCGAGATTACATCGCAGCAGCAGAGTTTGGAAGGCGTATCGCGGAAGCACAGTGGATGGCAATTACTGGTGCTGGCGATGGCATCATGAAGGCAGGGCATGAAGGACCGCAGCGAGAAGCGAGTTTTGGTCTTGCAATTCGGTTGCCATTTGAAACTACCGCCAACGCGATCATTGAAGGTGACCATAAGCTGATCAATTTTAGGTATTTTTTCACTCGAAAATTGATGTTTATGACCCACTCAGATGCAGTTGTTGCATGCCCTGGTGGCTTTGGAACACAAGATGAGCTTTTTGAAGCGCTCACGCTCATACAAACAGGCAAAGCAAACATGATTCCTGTCGTCATGATCGCAGGAGAGGGCAGTACCTACTGGACGAATTGGGCAGAACACATCAAAACAGATTTGCTCTCGAATCAAACAATTAGTCCAGAGGATGAATCACTCTATTTTGTAGCTGAAACTCCAAAGGATGCTGTCGACCATATCCTTCAGTACTACAAGGTCTATCATTCAAGCCGGTACGTTCGGAATGATTACATCATTCGGTTGAATCAAAAAATTAGCGATTCAAGTATAGAGAAATTAAACGATTCTTTCTCTGACATTATTCGTGAGGGTACGATTCGTATCGCTGATCCCCTTCCCTCAGAAAAGGATCATTTGCACTTGCCAAGATTAATTGTCCCCCATACCCGAAGAAGTTTTGGAAGATTGCGGCAGTTAATCGATATGGTTAACACATGCGACGTTGTTTAATCCTCAAGATCTGTGTAATTTTTGCATTTGCAATTGGTTGCAGTGCACCCAAAACAATTGATCAACGCATAGATCTGCCAACCCAAACGAGGTTAGAGATTCCCGGTAGCGGAATTGCCCTACGTTCATTTCGAATTGTCAGTGATGGTGATCAATTAGAAGAAACACTGCAAATGTTTGGCAGGGAACATGATGATGCAGAACTTCAAACACGTCTTGCAGAAGAAGGGATTGCATTGTGTGTCGTAGATTCAATTGATGTGTTAGCAATCGCGGGGGCTCTTGGTGATCCTCAGGAAGAACAGTTTAATTGGCATGGGCAGATTTCAAATTGGCGTGATGTAAAACAACGACTGATCCCAAGTGATGGGATGGTGATCACTTCGCGTGGCGTACCGTATTTTGTCGATCATGGATATCTCACCCTACTTGCGAGGGGTTGGCAATTGAGCATGGAAATGGGAGACCAACTGTATCTACAACTTTTACCAATCTGGCATGTGCCCAACGAGCAGGGCGTAGTTCCTGGTCGGGGCACTGCCCCAGTAGAGAGCCGGATCTTTTCTGAGTTGATGATCGAATGCATCCTTGATGATGGGCAATCTCTTCTTCTTGCAACCGTAATGAAGCCAGAAATCGAAATATTTGGTCCACTCGATGAGGGAGCAACTGGGATGCGTCTTGGAGAGGCATTAATGGGGGATTCAGAGGAAGAGCCTGTTGTCGTCTTTTTGGTTTTTGAAGCACATGTTGGTTCGGGGAGCGACAATTGGTAGAATAGGATGTTCTATGGAGTCTGAACACAGGACAACAAGAGAACCAGAATCCCGCGTCCGCCGACGTGTCCGCAAAGTCATGCCACCACAAATCGTATGGCCCCTTTTGTTTACGCTTGGCAATTTGGTAGCAGGGTTTGCAGCGATCCACTATGCCACAAAAGATTCGAGTTGGGTTGGTCCATGGGGTTGGAGCGGCTTGACCATGGCAAGTGCAATGGTGTTCATTGGGATGTTTCTTGATAGCGTAGATGGTTCAGTTGCAAGATTGACAAGAAGCGTATCAGAGCTTGGTGCAATGCTTGATTCCCTTGCTGACCTTGTGACGTGTGGTGTTGCTCCGGCAATGATGGTCTTAGCATTAGTAGGAAGTTATCTCGGAGATGATGGGCAGTTGACAGTCCTTGGACCAGATGCAGATCTGTCATGGGGAAAAATGGTTTGGGCGATTGCCGCGGTATACGTATGTTGTACTGCACTTCGACTCGCACGCTTTAATGTGGAAACACATCCCGAGGAAGGACCTGACGATTCCATCTCTTTCCATGGAATCCCTTCACCAGGAGCAGCGGGTGTTGTCGTTTCGTTGATCATACTACATCAACATGTCCTTTCCAGTGGTGTTGAAGCAGTTTGGATTGGTCGTGCATACGCTTTTGGCGTTCCAATTGTGGCATTAAGTTGCGCACTTGCAATGGTCTCAAATATTCCATACCAACATTTTGTCAGCAAGTATTTAGCAAGACCTCAAACGTTTCGTTTCCTTTCAACGACAACCGTACTCTTGTTCGCAGGAATCTGGTGGTTTCAAGAAACAATTGCAGTCGGGTTTGTTTGGTATGCGTTGACAGGTCCGATTGAAATCATCCGTAAACGCCAACAGGCGCAAGAGGAGCTGTAATGAGCGACGATCATATCTGTACACGATTTGCCCCAAGTCCAACTGGGCACTTGCATGTAGGAGGTGCACGAACCGCTATTTTTTGTTGGGCATTTGCTAGTGCTTGCGATGGAAAATTTTTGCTACGTATCGAGGATACCGATCAAAAGCGATCGAGCGAGTTAGCAACAACTGGTTTTTTTGATGATCTCAAATGGCTCAACTTACACTGGGATGAGGGTCCAATTTTCGAAGGATCTGGTGGGGGTGACAATGGCCCGTACTACCAGTCAAAACGATTAGACACGTACAATGCCTACCTGCAAAAACTTTTAGATTCAGGCTCTGCTTACTACGCGTTTGAAACTCCTGAAGAACTCAATGAGGAGCGAGCACGCGCTCGTAAAGAGAAAAAAGCTTACCGGTACAACCGAGCATCTCTCGATTTGGACCCCGAAACGATTCAACAATATCTAGAAGAGGGAAGACCAAAGGTTGTTCGTTTTAAAGTCCCCGATGGCGGGCCAATCGTTGTACACGATGCTGTAGTAGGAGAAGTGCAAGTGGATCGATCGGAGGTTGATGATTTTGTTATTTTCAAAACCGATGGTTTTCCAACGTACCACTTTGCAGTCGTGGTGGATGATGCGTTAATGAACGTATCGCACGTCATTCGTGGACAAGAGCACCTGAACAACACATGTAAACACGTGCTCTTGCAGGAAGCGTTCGGATTTGAAAGACCTACTTTTGCACATCTATCCCTTATTTTTAACCCCGACGGTTCCAAAATGTCTAAGCGAGATAAGGACAAGACCCTCCGAAAGTATGTCAGAGAGCACTCGATCGAATCCCCCCCCAACGATTGCATTTCTAGAGCATCATGGGACACTTGGATTGCCTCAAAAGACATGCAACTTGAACTCAACGAGGCGAATCTTCTTGCAGACGAACTCGGTGTCGCACTGCCAGAGATCAATGTTGAAGATTTTCAACGGGCAGGGTACCTCCCTGAGGTACTGGTGAATTACCTTTGTTTGCTCGGATGGTCACCAGGGAACGATATTGAGCAGTTTGACACTGAATTCTTGGTAGAGAACTTTTCACTCGATCGAATCGTCAAATCGCCAGCTAAATTTGACCGCGCGAAATTGTTGTCTTTTAATCTTGATGCATTGCAAAAACTCTCGGGCGAAGAGTTCGAACAAAGGTTGTTCAACTGGTGCGAAAAATATGCACCTGAGTTTACCACGCTTGGGGATTTCCCTCTCTTTGCAAGCGCAAATCATGAACGGTCTAAAACCTTTAAAGATGCGATCGAAACATCAAAGTTTTTGATAACAAATGATGAATCACTGTGTTGGCAGGAAACGAAACCTGTGAAAAAAGCGCTGCTCAAAGGTGAAGTAACTGGGCTCTCAAGGATCCCGACTATTATCGACTCGTTAAAAGCGATCGACGACTGGAATGCAAAGACAGTCGATGCTTGCTTGCACGAACTTGCTGAGAGGATCGCGGATGGGGCACTGGGTAAGGTCGCTCAACCAATTCGTATCGCAGTTGCTGGGGGACCAATCTCCCCTCCAATCGGTGACACTTTGGTTCTGCTTGGAAAAACCTCTACGCTGAGGCGTTTGACTCGTTGTTTAGAACATTTTTCAGCCACTTGTGATGTTTAACCGCCTCGCGATGTCTGTGATGACCCAAAATGCACGTTCGGTAGAATAGCTTTTGCGTCATCTCCCATTGCCTCATATCATGTGTCATTATGGCAAAGTCAACGAGTAAAAAACAAACCCTTGAAACGGTTGAACCAATTGGTGATCGGGTTCTCATTCGCAAAGATGAGGATCGTAAAGTCACAAAGGTAGGGATTCACTTGCCAGATAAAATGGAGATACCTACGTTAACAGGACGTGTTGTGACTGTCAGTACAGTCATTGAAAACGACCCCGATTACCCTATTCAACAATATGACAAAGTACTTTTTAATCCTAAGCGAAGTATTCCAGTTGATTTTGAAGGGGACAACCGATTGTTCGTTGTGCCAATTGATGATGTTGTAGCGATTTTTAGGCGAGACACATGAGAAAAAGAAAATCAGGGATGATTGCCGAATCTGTCCCTGTTCTGAAACGGGTTGGGCATCGAAAGTTGCGCGTTCCGGGATCGAAAAGTTTGACCCAAAGAGCGATCATGCTCGGTGCGATTGGGGCTGGTAGAACAGTGTTGAGCGCACCACTCTTTTGTGACGATACTGAACGCTTGACAATTGCATTGTCAAAACTTTGCGTCGGTGTTAAATGGTCGCCAAATAAATTAGTTTTGCATGGTCTCGATGGGAAATTTTCTCAAGGTGGAAGTGTGAATCTTGGAGCAGGGGGAACGCCATCTCGATTCATGATTGCGGCGAGTTGCCTTGCAGCAGACGATATTGTTGTAGACGGCGATGCTCGAATGCGAATTCGACCAGTTGGAGAATTGTTGCACCTACTTGAACAACTTGGAGCAAGTTTTGATGGGGATCATCTACCAGTAACAGTGAGTGGAGGAACAATAAAAGGTGGAAAAATTCTTGACGTTCCCGTTACAAAATCAAGCCAGTTCATTTCAGCGCTACTCCTAGTTGCACCTTTTTTAGAAGGGGGGTTGACCCTTCGTTGCCAAAAACCGATGACATCAAGATCCTATGTGGCTCTTACACTGGAGATGCTGCGCACATTCGGAGTAACACCATTGGTAGAAGAGACGAACACATCCACGACTATCGGAATCCAACAAACAAGGGTCACGCATCGTGAAGTTGAGATTGAACCAGATGCAAGTTCCGCAATCTATTTCGCTGCAATTGCATCGATGCATGAAGGTCTATCTGTCACACTTGAAGGCTTCAAAAGTACATCGAAGCAACCAGATGCAGAAGCAATTCGATTACTCGGCGCTGCTGGTGCAGAACTCAAAGATACACCGCTGGGATTGCGAGTGACTGGCACAGGTACGTTGAAAGGGTTTGGAGATCTCGATGCATCTCAGTTTCCAGACGCCTCACTTTGCCTTGCGGCTGTTGCTGCTGTTGCAGAGAGCCCATCACATATTTATGGGCTTGAAACCCTACCACTTAAAGAATCAGATCGAATCGAAGTGATGGCTCGATCACTTGCTAAAGCAGGGTGTGGTGTCGGAGCAAGCGAGAGTGATCTTAGAATATCGCCCCTGAACGGAAGCCGCGAACCGACGGTGATTGATCCCATTGGCGATCATAGAATAGCAATGGCAATGGCAGTCCTTGGAACAAAGAGAAAAGGGGTGTCAATCGTGGACCCATCATGTGTCACTAAAAGTTATCCTGATTTTTGGATAGATCTACGCAAGGTGTACGAAGGTACTGATACAACATGACGCACTTCAAACATTTTGCAAAACAAATGCTGCAGTGGCGTTTGCGATTAGTTCTTGCACTTTGCCTTGCAATCTTTTCTGCGATGGGTCTAGGCGTAGGATTGCTCAGTTTAGGTCCAGCGCTGTCTTTGATTCTGAACCCAGAGAGCGGACTCGCTTTGCCTGCGCTTGCAGAACAATTCAATACTGAAAAACACCTCATTGAGATTCCGCACTGGTTCATACAATTGTTACCAGCCGATCGTTTTGATGGGGTCGTGTTTATTTTGCTAGGTATCGGTTGCTTGACAATTATTGGAGGAGTTGCGAATTTCTTACACGCGTACCTCAGCAGTTGGATTGCAGTACACACTGTTGCAGATGTGAGAGAAAAAGCTTTCGGTCGCGTACTTGAACTCGATTTAGGAAAAGTACTTAAACTTGGAGCGAGTGAATTTATTTCTCGTATCGTTCGAGATGCTGAGGCTTTGCAGGTTGGACTTACTGTTCTTCTAGGTAAATCAATAGCAAATTTATCTAAAGGAATCATTGCGTTTCTTGTCGCTTGTGTTTTTGACGTTCGCCTTGTTATTATTGCATTGCTTGTGCTTCCAGTTTTAGCATTTGTGTTACAGCGTATTGGAAGAAGGGTTAGAAAAGGATCAAAGACTTCTCTTTCGGTACAACAAGAACTCTTACGTATTTCGAATGAAGCAGTACAGGGATTGAGGGCAGTGAAAGTGAATACTGCAGAAGAATCGATTAAGCAAAACTTCTCTGAAAAAAATAAAAAACTCATTCGTGCAGAAATGAAAGTACGAATTGCACGTGCTTTGATGAGCCCCTTGATGGAAATTCTATCCATCATTGTTCTTGGCACTCTCGCAGCAATAGCCGCCAAGTCGATTATTGACGGTGCGTTAGACTTTGAACGCTTCTTGCTTGCTATTGGTTCACTTGCAGTAGCAGGGAGTTCTCTAAGACCACTCTCAGGGATGGTTGCCCAAATTCAAGCAGCTGAAGCTCCAGCGGAACGGTTGCAAGAGATCTTTGCATCCCAAACTGAGTTTGATTCCTCGAAACCTCAGTTACCCAAGCATGGGAAAACTATAGTTTTTGACGATGTTTCATTTACGTATGCCAATCAAGATGATCCGACCATCCATCACATTAGCGCTGCAATTCAACATGGCGAATGCGTTGCAGTTGTTGGGCCAAATGGCTCGGGGAAAACAACTCTGCTTTCGATGATTCCTCGTTTACTCCATCCACAAAGTGGGAGAATATTGATTGATGGAGTTGATATTGCGCAGGTTGATCTTCATTCACTTCGATCCCAAGTTGGTGTGGTTACTCAGGAGACGGTTCTGTTTAGAGGTACCGTTGCGGACAATATTCGATTCGGAACGGTAACGTCAGATGAAAAAGTTCGCGAGGCAGCAAGGCGAGCACACGCTTCCGAGTTCATTGAATTAATGGACAACCAGTATGACGCTGATGTGTACGAGTCTGGTACTTCACTCAGCGGGGGGCAACGGCAAAGGCTCGCAATCGCAAGAGCGATGTTGCGTGACCCAGCGATATTGATACTCGATGAAGCGACAAGCCAAATAGATGCAGAATCTGAGGCACTGATCAACGATACATTAGAACAATTTTGTGAAACCCGAACTGTTTTGATTATTGCGCACAGACTTTCAACCGTTCAAATGGCTGACAGAATTCTTGTCCTCGATCGGGGTGCGCTTGTCGATGAAGGAACACACGAAGATTTACTCGGGAGATGTGACACGTACGCTCGACTTGCAAAAACACAACTCGTTGCTTCAGCTGATGTGTAACCTATTGCGAGCGCTACTCATTCTTTTGCCATTCCTTTGCTGCTGCGAGGATCAGCAGGTAGACGTGCAAAGCGATTCAGTCCGAATTGTCTCGTTGAGCCCAGCAATTACAGCGACTCTTGTTGATGCAGGTCTTGAAGAGCAGGTCGTGGGTTGCTCAGCTTTCTGTAAACTCAAGGGGGAAGTACCAGTGATTGGTGACCTTCATACGATAGATTACGAAAAGTTGTTACGAACGAAACCTACCCATGTATTTGTGCAACAACAAGTTGTAGGAAACGATACGCACCTACAGCACTTACATGATACAAACGCGTTCACATTACGAACGTGGAAACTTAACACGATCAAAGAGATCGAATCTACTTCTTCTGAGATTGTAAAAATGTTCAACCTGCCGGTGAATCCCTTCCGGTTTCAACCACTGAACCACCGAGTAGACGAAGAACCAACGCTGTTGATCTCGAACGGAAGCGAACATCAACTCGGTGTGTGTTTTGGGAAGGGGACGTATCTCGATGATGTTTGGACAGCGATGGGTGGAGTAAATGCGTTGCAAACGCAAGGATGGCGTGTGTTGTCGATAGAAGACATCGCAAGGCTCGCACCTGTTAGAATTATTCTCGTGTCTGACATCCAAATTACAAACAACACACCCTTATCGTCTCTCAACATACCTGTTACACCATTTGTACATGAAGATGTGTTGCTCCCCTCTACGCGAATCTCGGACGTCGCTCAAGCATTGTACGAACGATGGAAGGAAGCAAAATGAATAGGAGAAGAACAGCGGTTTGGATAGCGCTTCTTGTCCTTCTGTCTGCAAGCTGTCTCGTTCGACTTATGCTGACGCGGACTACAGCAGGAGAGTTGTTCCTTGCGTGGCCTACTTCAGAGTATTTGAGTTACAGACTCATCCCTATGTTTTCAGCTTTGATTGTTGGAGGCGTGTTGGGTTCATCAGGGATGGGTTTACAGGTACTTCTGAGAAACCCACTTGCTTCACCTTGGATTCTTGGCTTATCGAGTGGAGCGGGATTGGGCGTAATGGCATCAATGATGCTTGCGCATTACAAAGGGGCACCCGTACTAGAAGGTGAAACAATTGGAGCAATAGCAGGGGCGTTTGCAGCACTCTTTGTTGTTTTCATTCTTGCTCGGGGACGTGGAGGTCTCGATCCACTGACAATGGTACTTGTTGGTGTTGTGGTGTCGGTGATCTGCGGCGCGGGAATCATGACATTGCAACATCTTGTACCTGCTGGTCTTCGGGGATCGTTCATCACTTGGTTGATGGGCAGCTTGCCCGAAACACTATCGATGACTCGATTGGTACTCTATGGCGGCGTAGGTTGTATTGGCATTCTGTTGCTTGCGTGGTGGGGTCCATCTTTAGATGCAGCCTGTTTATCAGATGATGAAGCGACAAGCGTTGGTGTGCATCTGCCTTCATTGCGTTTCAAACTCTTCTTTGTATCAAGTGTGCTTGCAGCGATCGGTGTGGTCATTGCTGGTCCAATTGCTTTTGTAGGGTTGATCGCTCCGCATGGTGCGCGGTTGCTCTTTCGATCTAACCATCGGACGATTGCTTTGGGTTCTGCGGGTGTTGGCGCGCTCTTACTTGTTTCAGCAGATGATCTACGACAACTCATTGATCTAGGAACAGGGCGTCTTCCCGTTGGAATAGTAACGAGCATTCTTGGCGGTCTTGTCTTTCTTGTCTTACTCATTCGAAATAGGGGAAACGTATGAGGTTGCAACTCAACACACTGACTGTTCGGTATGGGAAGTTGGTAGCGCTGCGTGATGTGACGGCGAGTGCAGATGGTGGCAAAATTGTTTGTGTACTTGGGCCAAATGCTTCTGGGAAATCCACATTGTTGCGTAGCATTGCAGGGTTACAGACTCCAACACGAGGGAACATACTCTTTGATGGCGCTTCATTGACGAAGCTGCATCCAAAGGAACGTGCCGCAAAAGTAGCGTGGGTACCAAGAACGTCTGATGTTGGTGGTCGCTTCACATTGCGGAGAATTGTGGAGCTTGGTCGGTATGCTCTTGGCCCTTCTCCTACAAGAGTAGAGGATGCTCTTGCCACAGTCGATCTCCTTGAGAGGGCAGAGACCCTGTGGCACGAAGCGAGTGCTGGCATGAAACAACGTGCTGCCATTGCACGGGCACTTGCTCAGCGAACCCCAGGAGGGTTGTTTGTCCTTGATGAACCAACCTCAGCGTTAGATCTCAAGCACGTCAAGATTGTCTGTGACATATTGCGAGCCTGTGCTTGTGAGGGAGATCTTGTTGTCTTCGCGGTGCACGATCTTTCTATGGCAATCAATCTATCTGATACCGCATTTGTACTACGCAGAGGCGAACTTGCCCTCGCTGGGCAAAGCCAAGCAATTTTGAATCCAGGCTCCCTCGGAGAAGTTTTTGGTGTAGACCTTGCATGGGCGACAGACGAAGCGGGCAAACGCCATCTCATCTCCCCGTAACCACGTTAAAACGGACATGTTTCCCTACGTATTCGCTGCATTAGTGGCTGTGTCATTCATGGTATGCTGCGAGTATGACAAAAATTATCACAATCATTATCATTGTGAGTACGATCTGGTCTGCCATATCTGGAATCATTGAGAAAAAGAAGCGGGATAAGAAAGCGGTACACGCAGGTGGGCATACGCAGGGGGTAGGTCTCTCCGTTGACCCACAGGTACAAGTACAAAACACACCGTCTGATTCTCGTATTGACGCACTTCGCAAAAGGCCGAAACAACGCACTACTTTTGTTGGAGCAGCACGCCCAATCGCAGAGAAACTAGAGACGGTTGCAAAACAGCCAAGAAAAAAGATTGATCACATCGATCCTCTCCACGATGAAGCGTGCCCACTGCAGTCGAAGGCATCGAAGCCCTCAAGAAACAGAGAAATGACTGCAGATGCCCTGTATCGCCTTCTAAGGGACCATAAGAACGCACGAACTGCGATCGTACTCAGTGAAGTCCTTGGGAAACCGGTATCTCAACGATCTTAGGAAAAATAATCAAAGAACCCAGCACGTTCGGCGAAGATCGCTATACTTCCCGTCAGTTTTACTACACATAGATGGAGCATCGCAGATGATCGATATTCGCAAACTCAAAGAACTCGTCAAACTCATGGTAAACAATGACCTCGCAGAGATAGACCTCCGCGATCCAGATGAGCAAGTGACGCTTCGCAGGCATGGCGAGAATGTTGTGATCCCTCAGGGTACAGCACCTCAAGTGGCAGCAGTACCAGTTGCTCCCGTTGCAACTTCTTCAGCTCCAGCTGCTGAGACACCAGTTGCCTCTGCTGAGACTGGAGAGGAAATCGTGAGTCCAATGGTAGGAACATATTACGTTGCTTCAGATCCAGATTCGCCACCGTTTGTCAAAGTGGGCGATGCTGTGAGCAAGGACACAACGGTTTGTATTATCGAAGCGATGAAAATCTTTAACGAGATTAAAGCACAGTGCAATGGAACAGTTACGAAAGTACTCGTTGAGAACGGTGAAGCAGTTGAGTTTGGTCAACCACTGTTCCTTGTGTCACCACAATAAAAGTAGGAAGTCGATTCATGTTTTCTCGAATCCTGATCGCCAACCGTGGCGAAATTGCACTGCGAATCATTCGAGCAGCACGTGCTCTTGAAGTTGAAACAGTTTGTGTGTATTCCAAAGCAGACGAAGGTGCGCCATGGTTAGAACTAGCCGATCAATCTGTTTGTATTGGAAAGGGACCATCTGCAGATTCCTATTTGCGAATAGACCGAATCATTTCAGCAGCTGAAATGACTGACGCTGAAGCGATCCACCCTGGATATGGCTTCCTCGCTGAAAATGCACATTTTGCAGAGGTTTGCCGTGATTGTCATATCGAGTTCATCGGTCCTTCTCCAGAAGCGATGGGGCGACTTGGTGACAAAATTAGTTGTAAAAAACTCGCTCGTGAAGCAGGAACCCCAGTTTTTCCTGGAACAGATGGTGCGATTGAGGAGCTTGACGAAGCAATTGCAATGGCAGACACAATCGGGTATCCAGTCATTGTCAAAGCATCAGCAGGAGGTGGTGGTAAAGGAATGCGAGTTGCGCACAATGTTGCTGCGCTTCGAACTGCCGTGACAGCTGCGCAGCAAGAAGCAGTTGCTGCCTTTGGCAACGGAGCGGTCTATCTTGAAAAATTCCTCGAGCATGCGAGGCACGTTGAAGTTCAGGTCATTGGCGACAAACATGGAAACGCGATTCATTTGTATAACCGAGATTGCACAAGTCAGCGCCGCCATCAAAAACTGATAGAGGAAGGTCCCGCACCCCGAATTGATCCAGAGATCCGAGATCGAGTGTGCGAATCAGCAGCGGAATTGATTCGTAAGGCTCAATACAGCGGCGCAGCAACTGTCGAGTTTTTAATGAATGATGCGCAAGAGTTTTTCATGCTCGAAGTCAACACACGTGTACAAGTAGAGCACCCTGTTACGGAGATGATCACAGGGGTTGATATCGTGAAAGAATCGATTCGTGTAGCAGCGGGAGAACAACTCTCTTGGCAACAGAACGAAGTACAACTTCTCGGACATGCAATCGAATGCAGAATCAATGCGGAAGACCCTGACCAGAATTTCATGCCTCAGCCAGGGCTTATTGAAACATGGCAATTACCAGGAGGTCCTGGTGTTCGATTGGAATCACACGTTCGAAGTGGGTATCGCATTCCTCCGCATTACGATTCAATGATTGGGAAACTCATCGTCTTTGGGAGAGACCGAGATGAAGCAATCGTGCGAATGCGGTGTGCACTTTCAGAGATGAAGGTAGGGCCAATTGCCACAACAATCCCCTTGCACCAACGCTTATTGAATCACCACGCATTTGTCAGTGCTGACTTTGATATCCACTGGGTCGAGCGGTTACTCGACAATTAAACGCAGGGAAGTGCGTTCTTTACAATTCACTAGAGGCTATCAATTGGTCGTTTGACATACCGATCACAGGTCCCAATCGTGACATTTCCAAGTTGCAATTCGCGAATTGTTTGTCCTTCTGTAACTTGAAAAATCAAAGTCATTTTGATTGCACCACTCGTAGGCAATGGGGGGAGTTCTCCGATGGATCGAATTGGTGTTCTAGGGGTGAGCGTTAAATCCATTTTTCCAGCAGTATCAAGGTAATATCCAATTGGCCAGTACCTGTTATGGTCGTTGTCGATCAACGCGATTTCAGCATCAGGTCCTACCACTGGAAGCAAGTCAAAGATTGATCCTGCTGAATCACGGCTTACATCGATCTGTACAATCTTCGTCCCTTCATCACTCTTAACACCTTTAACTCGGAGCTTGCCTGAAACTCCGGGCGAAGTCCATTTTCGTACGAGCTTGCCTTCAATAAAGAATCCATCCTCAACAACAATACTACTCGGAAGACCATTTGTTGAAAGTGTCAATCTCCCAAGGCGATCGGTAATGAGCACAATATTATCAAGTGCATACCCCATCACAGGTCTGTTGTTCATAATATCTTCTGGAGAAACGGTCTTGCCGGTGTAGCGGTCAACATCTGTGGAAGTCAGTGCGATCTCGTCTACAGTTGGAACATCAAGTCGGGTTCCTCTGATTTGTAAAAACCGAGGTGAAAACTGGGAGCCTGCTTCAAATACAAAAACAATGTCTGCGGTTTTTCGAGCGGGCACGCTTGAAGCATAATGAGAAGTCGCGTCAAAATTAAACAGTTTGACCCCATCATTTTGTGTTTCTTGCTCCCAGCGAACTGGATGGATCACTTCTGGTGCGTTGCCGTTTTCAGGGTTGCCGATCAGCCGAACTTGTGAACTTGAAAGGCTGAGTTGCCCACCAAAATCGAGTGCTTCTGCGATGAAATGAACTTGCAACACGATGAGCCCATCCTCTGACATGCGTGCTTTTGTAACAGAAGCAGATTCAGGTTTTAATGCAAGTTGTCCTTTGCCTTTTTCGAAAGAGTCTCGGACGAGGCAAGAGAGTTTTTCAAGTTCAGGGTTGAAGTCACGAAGTGGTGAGTTGCTGAGATCTGGTCGCATTGAACCGATACTTAGCATCCCAAAAAAATCACTTGTTAGTTTTGTGAATGGAATGATGAGTTGACCCCCAACCGTTGTGACGATTGCATTGTTGCTGTTGTCTCTGCCATACCCTTGGTACCCCATTATTTCAGAAGTAGATTGAACAAAGCCCATGCTTATGACGCACATACCAACGGTAAGGACACCTGACGCTGCCCCAGCGAAGCCGCCAGCAACGAGATTGACGATATCTGGGAATCGAGTATTGCCAAATGCAATTTTGTCTGAAATGACACGAAGCACGAGAAGCGAAACGGTGAACGTCCCGATGAGTGAAACACCCCAAGCATAATTATCGAATGTGCCTCCGCTCATCATCACAGTAGCAAGTGGTTCCCAGAACGCAAATGCAAGTGTACCGGAGGCGATGACACACACTAAATGCAAGAGTGCGCTAAGGAGGCCTTGGGTTGCCCACCAATAGGCAATGAGCGCCGCCATGCCGATCAACAAAATGTTAAAAATAATGATCATGGGTCGTTACTTTTTATTGACTTTCTTCTTCGATTTTCCGGATTTTGAAACTCGTCCAAACTCTTCGAGGGTTGTTGTGCCAGCGGCAACTTTCGCCCATCCTGCATCTTGGAGTCGTGTAAGTTTTCCTTCTCTACGTGCAAGTGCCGTTGCTGCTTTGAAGTCACCGGCGATGAGTTGTTTACGAATGTCCTTTGTAAGGAACATTGTTTCAAACACTCCAACAAGACCAAGGTACCCACACCCTTTGCAGACTGGGCAATCCACAACCTTGTTTTTCACTTGGAGTTGTCCACCTGCACGGTAGAGTTGTTCAACATCTTTGATCGGTAGTCCTTGTTTCGCTAAATCTTCCGAGGGGGTGTAGGCGACTCGGCAATTTTCACAGACTTTACGGACGAGTCGTTGATAGCAAATAGCTTGCAAACTGTTAAATGCTTCGCGTGGGTCACCTGCAAGAGAAGCCCACTTGGAAACAAGATCTTTGAACGATTTTGCATTCATGCCAACAAAAATTAATGGCCCATCGAGACCACTTTTTGCAGCTAAAGTTGCTGAAGTGGCATCGTCCATATCAGCTCCGAGGATGATTTCAGGGTCTCGGCGAAGTGTCGTTTGGAAATTAGTTGGGTAATCGCCACCGTCTTCTCCTGCAATTTGGTGCGTCACACCTTCAAGCGATGCGATGTTTTCCTTTTCTAACACAATGATGTTATTGAGATATGAATCGTGGCTGTGAATAAGGGAATAGCACGTTGTCGTAAGACCTTGTTGCTTGTTACTGCCTACTAAGACCACGCCGTGTCGGTGTTCGTCTTTTTTGTATTCGTTGAGCGCTTCAATTTGTTTTGGCAACAAACCGATTGAATCAAGAGGAATACGCACGCCTTTTTCTCGATCGAATTCGATTTTGAGATGGTGGCTGCCAGTCGAACCAGATGCGGTGAGATCTACTTGCTTCCTTCCGTGTTCACCAATGACAGAAAACGTTCCATGTTGCTTTTTCCTGACGTCTGTTGGGTCTGCCCCAGCAATCTCTTTTAAAAAGCCAATAGCTGCAACGCCATCTTTTGCTGAAAGCATATCAGTTTTACTTGGTATGCCATCAACAAAGTACATGCCTTGGCAGCCTTTAGAGTTGAGTTTGATTTCTAGTCTGCTCGCTCGGTTTTCAAGTGCAGGGGTAAGTAACGTTTCTGCATCTAAATAGGCCAAGAGTTTGTCATCTGTTTTATCAGGTACTGCGACTTCTCCGTTTGATCCATCAAACTTCAATGCAACGGCTCTGCCAGCTTTTAATGCTTTGCGTTTCTCAGCTTTTTCCCGCAATCCATCGGTTCCAATTTGGAACTGTTCACTTTCAGGAACTGCTTCGTTGCGGGCTTTCCAATACACCATTGTTGTAGCAAAAAGAACGACAAAACCAATCGGAAAACTTATATAAAAATTTGGAATGAACAACATTGTTGCGAGTGCAAGTGCTGCGCCACCTAGTTGGTAGGAGTTCCATAAGACCGGATTAAGGTGATATTTCGCCGCATCCTTGTCGAGTTTTGTGCCAACGAGCCAAGCCCAAGCGATAAATGCGAAAACAATCAGGAAGGGTTTCCACGGACTCATGAAATAGACTGGAGTAAATTCGGCTAACAAACTCATTAGGAAATGCCCTTGATCATCATTTTGAGTTCTTCTGGTTTTGGAGTTGCTTCTAGTGCGTCTTTCAAAGCGATCCACTCATCAGAATAGAGGTTGAGGAGTGCTGAGTTCAGATCCATCATTCCTTCCTCATGGCTTTTCTTGATGACATCGAGAAGTTCACCCTCGCGACCTTCTAGAATGTATTTTGTGACAATCGGTGTATTGAGCAGGATTTCTAATGCTGGAATTCGGGGTGTGTCTTCATGTAACGTTGGTAACAATTTTTGGTACACGACTCCACGTAAGTTATAGGCAAGAAGTTTACGAATTTGTGCTCGTTCACTTTCTGGGAAAAGGTCGTAGATCCGACCGAACGTTTGCCAAGCGGAAGAAGCATGAATTGTTCCAAACACAAGGTGTCCGGTTTCAGCAGCTCGAATTGCAGATTCAAATGTTTCGTAATCACGCATCTCACCAACAAGAACAACGTCAGGATCTTCACGCACGAGGGCTCGAAGTGCTTCGTCAAAACTTAAGCAATCGATCCCAACTTCTCGTTGGTTGATCGTTGCTTTTGCATCGGTAAAGATGTATTCGATTGGGTCTTCAATCGTTACGATATGGCAGCGTTTGCGTTGATTCACATAATTGAGCATTGCGGCGATTGAAGTTGATTTACCAGAACCCGTGACACCAGCGAAGAGAATAAGCCCATTGGCGCTCATCGCGACATCACCAAGAATGGGTGCAAGATGCAGTTGCTCAAACGTCATAATATTGCCAGTAATTAACCGACAGACGAGCGAGGGCTTACCGCGAGCCATAAAAATATTGACACGGAAGCGGTGCGTTTCATCGTAGTCGTACGCTAAGTCCATTTGCCCATGTTTGTGAAAGTGATTGTATTGCCCCGAGTCGAGAATGTCTTTAGCAATTTGGTAACAGAGTTCTTCGCTGTTGATCTCAGTATCGAGCGATCGCAAGACTCCACGGACACGAATTCTTGGTTTCGTACCTGCTTTCACATGCAGATCAGAACCTTCAAAGTTAATCGTAGATTTGAGCATTTTCCGAAATGCGTCGAGACCCTCTCCTGGGGTTGTGCCTTTATCGTGGTGAACCGGATCGGGTGTCTGATCTTCAATTGATTTGTCGTATGTCACGGTGTCTTCGTTCTTTTATCTCGCCCTTGTGGGGCTAGGGGGAATAACAGGGGATTAGAAGGGATAAGATACAGGAATTGGCACTCAAACGGCGTTTTGGTATTGACAGAATGCGTGAAATTAGGGATCATTGTTCAATGGAAATGAAGAACATTACTGAGGGCATCACATTTGATGATGTTTTACTCGTTCCTAGATACAGCGAGGTAACGCCAGATCAGGCAGATACTTCCACTAGGCTTACCAAATCGATTTCTCTGAATATCCCTCTGATCTCTGCTCCAATGGACACAGTGACAGAGTCAGCCCTTGCAATCGCCCTCGCGCAAGAGGGTGGAATTGGAATTGTTCACAAGAATATGTCACCTGATTTGCAAGCACGTGAAGTTGCGAAAGTGAAGCGATCTGAAAATGGGGTGATTACAGACCCTGTGACCCTTAGCCCAGAAGATTCTGTTGACAAAGCACTTACGCTCATGGGTGAGCAAAACGTTTCTGGGTTTCCAGTCACCCTCGATGGGAGCGGTGGTGGTGAAGTAGTAGGGATTTTGACACGGAGGGACATGAAGTTCGTAGACACGTCTGACCAACTCGTTGGTGAATTCATGACCTCAAAAAATCTCGTGACAGCCCCAGTTGGCACGTCTCTTGAAGATGCAGAATCCTTGTTAACTCGAGCTCGCGTTGAAAAATTACTCATCATCGATGAAAAGAATAGGCTCCAAGGTCTGATCACAATGCGGGATATTGAGAACATCCGGCACCACCCTCAAGCATGCCGAGATGAACGGGGTAGGCTTCGAGTCGGCGCTGCAGTTGGTGTGCTTCAATATGAACGCGTTGAAGCACTCATTGATGCTGAAGTCGATGTTGTGATTGTTGATACTGCACATGGACATTCAAAAAATGTCCTAGAGACTGTTCGCGAGATTAAACATCGATGGGATATTGACGTCATTGCGGGGAATGTTGCAACAACAGAAGGCGCACAAGCGTTGATCGACGCGGGAGCTGATGCAATCAAGGTTGGGATTGGTCCTGGCTCCATTTGCACAACTCGAATCGTCAGTGGTGTTGGTGTGCCACAACTAACAGCCGTTGTGAACGCATGCGAGGCTGCAATGAAAACTGATACGCCAGTGATCGCAGATGGAGGTATTCGCCAAAGTGGAGATATTGGAAAGGCGATTGCAGCAGGTGCAAGTTGCGTGATGCTCGGATCACTCCTTGCTGGATTAGACGAAAGCCCAGGAGAATTGATTTTACACCGAGGCCGCCGATTTAAAACGTATCGAGGCATGGGCAGTGAAGGCGCGATGGGTGCAGGTTCTGCTGACCGCTACGGTCAAGGTGCCGTGAGAGAAACGAATAAGTTTGTCCCTGAAGGCGTCGAGGGTCGTGTGCCATATCGCGGCTCGCTCGGTGAATTTGTCTATCAAATGGTTGGGGGCATTCGTGCAGCAATGGGGTATTGCGGGACAATGACGATTGACGAACTCCGCCACCAAGCAACTTTTGTGAGAGTGAGTGGTGCTTCCTTAGTCGAGAGTCATCCACACGACATTCAGATCATTAAAGAAGCCCCCAACTATCAAGTCAGTACTGACCCCGCTCGGCAATAACGTGAGAACGAAAACTCGTTTGTGGGCATCGCTCGGGTTGACAGTCTTTGCATCAGCTGGAACAAGTGTGATTTGGAACGGGTTGCCCTTCATCGCAAAACAGCAATTTGGTTTTAGCGAAGCAAAAAATTTGTCGTTGTATGTACTCGTTGGCCTTGTGTATGTTGCAAGTGCAATGTGTGCAGGGAAGTGGACTCGTGCCGTGGAGCGATATTGTTCACCCCGATCGTTGTTAGGCATTCTGTTGCTGATTCAAGCTGTAGTTTGCTCCGCTCCCTTGTTCTTCCAAGGCGAGTGGGTGTTGTGGCTCGCGGGTGGAATTTCTGGAGCGTGCAGCGCGTGGATGTGGCCAATTGTTGAAAGCTTTTTAGTCGCGGGTCGCCACGGGAAAGAGATGCGAAGAGCCATTGGTTGGTGGAATATCGTTTGGATGGTTTCGGTTGCTGCCACAATGTTTGGCATGGCGCCTTTGATGGAACACCATGCCTCAATGGTGATAGTTGGACTTGGTGTTTCGTTTGGGCTTGGAGCACTTGTCCTATTTGCGTATCCAAGAAAGCCTGCATTACACGAGATAGACATTGCAGAGCGAGAAGTTCCACAAAGTTATGAGGGGTTACTTTCAGGTGCGAGAGTTTTGTTACCTTTGAGTTACAGTATCAATGGTACCCTTGCTCCGCTGTTGCCATTTATCTTGACGAATCTATCAGTTGATACTTTTTGGCAAACGCCTGCGGTTGCTTCGTGGATGGTTGCCCGAGTTGGGGTGACCGCATTGATGTGGCGTTTTGGTGGATGGCATGACAAGTGGTCGATTCTGTGGATTGCAATTCTCTCGATGGCGTGTGGATTTGTATGTATTTTTACTGCGAGTGGTCTATTGATGCTATTTTCAGGTTTGATTATTTTCGGTGGTGGCATGGGAGTTGCGTACTACGCAGGGTTGTATTACGCCATGGCTGTTGGCAGAGCTGATTTTGGTGCTGGGGGAACCCATGAAGCATTGATTGGTGCTGGTTATGCGGTAGGCCCGACAGCAGGGTTGCTTGCGATCTCTTCTTCAAATAGTGGTTCAGTTGTTACTCCAACTCCTTTAGTTTCAACAGTTTCTTGCCTACTTGTCGCCGCTGGAGTAGCGTTATGGGTGATTTGTAAAAAAGCCCGATAATGTGTTGGCATTTCAGGGGTTATTGCCTCTAGAATCGTCTTTCCGATGTAGAACTGTGCGCAACTTTGACTCGTAAGGATGGATCTATGAACACGTTATTTGCAATTGCTATTACACTCGCCTTGAACCCCGATGCTTCGCCTACACAAGAAGTGGATCTTGACACGAAGGCCCGCCCAAGTTTCGGCATGTTTGCAGGAGGGTCACAATCCCAAGAACTTCCATCTTTTGAAGAAGTCGCCGATGGATATGAAGCAGTCATTTCCTCAGTCGATGGGCAAAGTGGCATGTATTCCCTATACCGTGATGAAGATGATCATTTGTTGATCGAAGTTTCGCCAGACTACGAAGGAATTCCGATTCTCATCGCCTATACGATTTCGAGCGGTATTGGTGAGTCTGGTGTGCAAATCGGAGATGTCTATGGTTTTTGGACTCGCATTCACGATCAACTTGTACTTGTGCAACCAAACTTAGAAGTTAAATCAACTGGCGATGAACAATCCCAAAGTGGAACAGCTCGCGTTTTCACAGACCGAGTTGTCCTTGATGTACCGATTTTATGTGAAGGTCCAAATGGCGGACCGGTCATCGATGGTACAAATTTGTTCCTTCATGGATCTTCTAATTTTTTTGGGCGACAAACAAGTGGATCCAGAACCGATTTAGCAACCTTAGCAAATGCTAAAAGTTTTCCACAAAACGTTGAGTTGACATACAAGTTACCACTGAGTGGTGGGCAGTTTGGCACATTGTCTTACTCTATTCGAACGGTCGAGCAAGATACTGGGTATCAACCACGTATCGCTGATCATCGCATTGGGTACTTCAATACTACATTTAAAGATATCGGTGATGCCTCAGATGACGATCCATGGGTTCGGTATGTGACGCGTTGGCATCTTGAAAAAGCTGATCCTAGTTTAAAGATGAGCCCTCCGAAACAACCAATTGTGTTCTATTTAGAGCACACAATTCCTGTGCGATATCGTCGGTGGGTCCGTGATGGTGTACTTGAATGGAACAAAGCATTTGAGCAAATCGGGATCGACAACGCGATTGAGGTGTATCAACAAGATGCTTCTACAGGCGCGCACATGGACAAAGACCCAGAAGATGCGAGATACAATTTTATTTTGTGGACAAACGCAGACATGGGCTTTGCAATTGGGCCAAGTCGAGTCGATCCAGAGACAGGTCGTATTCTTGATGCAGATATTGTGATGGACGAAGTCTTTGTCAGCGGGTGGACGAAGGCGTGGCATCGGCTACTTCCTGAAGTCGCAATGGAAAGTTTTGATCCACGAGCTCGTGAATGGTTGAAGACGCATCCGAATTGGGATCCACGAGTACGCTTAGCTGATCCACTTGAGCGTAAAGAAATAACACAACGTATTGCAAGACAACCCGCGCACCCAGCCCTAGTTACGCAAACTGAAATGATCGGTGACGAAGAATACGATGGTTTAGGTAATCGTGTGAGTCAGACCAATGGTGCGTGTATGTATCCAACCTATCAAGCAGCTGAACTTTCTATGGCGAGGTTGCATCCAGACATCTTAGGAATGCTTGAAGAAGATGGGGGTGATGGTGAGGAGTATGACGGAGATATGCTCGATGGTGTCCCCGATTGGTTTATTGGCCCACTTTTGCGTGATGTGATCATGCACGAGACTGGCCATACCCTCGGTCTTCGCCATAATTTCAAGGCTTCGACTGTCTACGACATGTCAGAGATGAACGACCAAAACTTTGAACATGAAGCGATCTGCGGTTCAGTAATGGAGTATTCACCGTTGAACATTAACGTGGAAGATGGACCAGATCAGGGTGACTTCACAATGATGACAATTGGTCCATACGATTACTGGGCAATTGAATATGGGTATACAACAGATGAAGAATCGTTACCAGAAATTTTGTCAAGGGTCAATGAACCGCAACTTGCGTATTCAACTGATGAAGACACGTTTGACAGCGACCCAAGTTCGCGTCGATTTGACTGGGGACGCAACCCACTCGATTATGCAGATTCACAGATTCGATTAGTAAAACAACTTCGTGAAACACTCTTAGATCGCATGGTCAAAGATGGGCAGAGTTGGGGTCGTGCTAGGAGTGGGTATGAAATGTTACTGAATCGACATTTTGGTTCAGTCAGTACCGCAGCAGATTGGTTGAGTGGAACGATTAACAATAGGGCGAGAAAAGGTGATCCGGGCGACCGTAATCCGATTGAAGAAATATCACCAGATGTACAACGCCGTGCGCTTGCAATGGTTTTAGAACATTCAATGCGAGATGAAGCGTGGGGACTCAACAGTGAATTACTGCACAAAATGACAATAGAGAAGAACTGGGACGCCGGTGGTGGTAGAAGTTTCATGACAAACTCTGCGTTCCCGATTCACTCAAGAATTGGTGGGATGCAAGCTTCTGCACTTTCTATGTTGTTGAATCCAAGCACACTTGGTCATTTGTATGACGGCGAATTACGAAATGATCCATCTATTGATGTGTTAACAGTGGCTGAAATTATTCAAGAGGTGACAGATGAGGTTTGGAGCGAACTCGGTGCTTTGCCAAGTAGTTCAACAAATAGAGAGCCAGCCATTACGAGTCTGCGACGTAATTTGCAAAACGAACATCTTGCACGATTGATCGAATTGAGTCTCGAAGAAGATGCAAACTCGCCTGCGAGTCGTACGATTCAAAGTTTGGTTCGCATGCAGTTGCATGACATCCTTGAATCACTTAAGGATGCAAACAGCAATACAAACGGACTCGATGCGTATACGCGAGCCCATCTTTCTGATTCACAAACGAAAATCGAAAAAGCCCTCGATGCCCAGTTCACTATTGGTGGCAGTGGCGGCGGGGGTGGTGGGTTTGACATCATGTCGTTGTTTGGTGAGTAAACTACCCTAGGGTTCACATCTCTAAACCACAAAAATAAACTAACAGCCCGTGAGTGAATTGCGCTAGCACTCTGCTATCCTACGTCCTGTGGCAGCAGAAACGACATCTCAAGGAACGCGTGAGGTTCAGCGAATGTGGTTTGAGCCAGTCTTAGGGCCAGACTTAGAGGGTTTTTGGTTAGAGCCGGGGCAAGAACTTCTTGTCGGCAGGGCTTCGCAATGTGATATCCGTTTACCTGAGGCAACCATTTCTCGCAAACATTTTCGGCTTCGATCAAACGAGGAAGGCTGTTTCGCGATTGACCTTGGCAGCCGCCTTGGGATTTCAGTGAACGATGTTGCCTCCCAAAAAGATGTACTTGTTCCACTACGCCTCGGTGATCTGCTTGCTTGTGGTCCTTGGGTTTTTCGCACAGGATCACAAAGTGGCGCACCAGTTTCAATGCAGACGATCGATGACAGTGTTGAAGTCGGCCCACGTGTGCAGAAGATGTCTCAATCTGACATCGGTGTGCTCGCGCAGCATCGTTTAAGTTTGTTGATTGATTGCTCTGCAGATATCAATAAAGCAAGTGACCTCAAAGAACTTGGTGCACTCCTTGTCAAATCCGCAATTGCCGGTACAGGGTTTCAGCGAGCAGCCATGCTCATGCCAGCAGATGCAGAAGGCGAAATTGAAGTCGTTGCGTTTCTCGACGGTGACTCACGTGACGCAACTGGCACAACCTTTAGCAGATCCCTACTTCAAGGCGCATCTTCCGGTGATGTTGCATGCATGCTTTCTGGACAAACAGCAGGATTTGGTCAATCGATTGCAGATCTCAACATTCACTCAGCAATTTGCAGTGGAGTACTCGTCGACAATGTCCTAGTGGCATACTTGTATCTCGACGCACGTGAACAAGAACGCCAGATCCAAGCAGACGCTGCTGGATTTTGTCAAGCACTTTGTAGAATGGCAGGGCTTGCTTACGCGAACCTTCGACGCTTAGAAATGCAAATTCGTCAAATCAAATTAGAGCAAGATATTTCTGCAGCACGTGAAGCACAACAACTAATGATTCCAAAAGATATTGGCGCTGGAGAAATATTTGGCTGGGGGAGA
>JASMLY010000046.1 GCA_030748455.1 Phycisphaerales bacterium
TATCTTGGTGTAAATGTTTCATGTAATGTTGATCCATGCGTCATAATTGGTGCGTGTTGTTATGAGAGTGGCAGTTGTGTAAATGTTATGTCAACTGCAAAATGTGATGAAACGGGCGGAACATTTGTTGGTGGAGGATTCTGTGTAAGTGGAGCCTCGACTAGGGTTGTCTCGGTGAATCCTAACGCTGACACTTGGCTACAGGAATCAGCACCCACTACTGCGCATGGAAACAGTACTTCGCTTTGGGCTGGAGAACAAGGTAGTTCAAACCGTCTACATATCTTGATGGATTTTGATATAAGCGAAGAGGTGCTTGGAGCTGGTGAAGTTCTTTCAGCAACTCTTGACTTGGACTACGAACAATTTCAGGGTTCTCCATCATCGGTTACATTTGCTCGACTAACACAAACTTGGACAAGTGCTGAAGCAACTTGGAATACTTCAAATGGTTTGACTGCATGGATGGGCGGAGGTGGAGCAGTTGGTGCTGTTGACTTTGTTACTCCATTATCTTTTGATTTTACTGTGGGTGATGAGTTTGACGATGTTCTTGATGTTACTTCGTTTGTCGAGGATGCAGTTGTCAACCGTGACGGTTTGCTGTCTGTCGCAATCATAAAAACAGTTCCAGATGGTTTTAATAGCCGCAGCGCCTTTGCAAGTTTGGAGTCGGGCACTGGCTTTGCTCCATTGCTCCAAATAGTGGTCTCAGAGGGATTGAATCCTTGCATTGGCTCATGTTGCCTTGGGACTGGAATATGCGAAGAGTTATCTAATGAGACATGTATTGACTATGGTGGCGTGTTTATTTTTGGGGAGTACTGTTCATCAGAACCTTGTGGTGCTGCTTGCTGCTTGCCACAGGGAGGATGTGAAGAAACTTCAAGCGCAACTTGCGCTGACTTTGGTGGTACGTATTTAGGCACTGGGTCAAGTTGTACAGAATGTATTGCAACTGGTATTTGTTGTTTTTCAAGTGGATCCTGCGTTGAGACATATTCAGAATCAAGTTGCTTTGATCTAGGCGGAAGCGAATTCGTTGAAGGTGAGTCCTGCGAAGAAGATGCTTGCCTTCTTCTTGGTGCTTGTTGTTTCAAAATTGGTGGATGCGAAGAAATTTCTAGGGACTCTTGCCTAGAGTTCGATGGCAACTATCTTGGCCTTGGGACGTCTTGTGCTGATGGTTGTGGCGATACTGGTGCATGTTGTTTATTTGATGGAACCAACCGTGCTTGGCTTAATGAATTGCACTACGACGATCTTCCTCGTATGTGGGTCAACGAATTGCACTACGATGATGAAGGAGTTGATTTTCAAGAGTTTTTAGAAATTGCCTTGGAGTCAACAGTAGACCCTGTTGACGTTAATGTTTACTTGTACGATGGTGAGTCCGGTCTTGTTTATGACTCAATGTCAGTTGACTCATTTGAACTTGGGAATCTCTCTGGTGGTATGAGTTTGTATTATGAAATACATATTTTAGATGGCGATATTACATTGCAAGATGGTAGACCCGATGGTTTAGCACTTACATACCAAGATGGTGGTTCTGAACAAGTTATTCAATTCTTGAGTTATGAGGGTACTTTTACAGCCAATGATGGACCAGCATCTGGTCTTACTTCAGAAGATATTGGAGTTAATGAAGAGCCGCCTCCTTCAAATATAGATACCTCAATTGGCTTGACTCAGTCAGGAGCATTTTATGATGACTTTAGGTGGACTAATTTCTCAACAGGACTTGCAACTCCCGGAGCAGTGAACGGATCACAATCCATCAATGAAAATGGCAACTCCATTCACGAACTTATAGAAGTTGCACTTGATTCAGCAATTCAACCGGAGGACGCTAGGGTTGTTCTTTATGATGGTGAAGATGGTCTTATGTACGGTGAATACTCCATTGATACATTTGCCCAAGGAGAGGAAGAAGGAGGGATGACAATTTACGCTCGTACTTTCTCTAACGATGCTATCCAAGATGGCGGCTCTGATGGCGACGGTATCGCCGTAGTTGTTTCTGTTGGAGGAATTGATCAGGTTAAGAATTTTGTTAGTTACGAGGGTTCATTTGTTGCTAGTAATGGACCTGCTAATGGAATGCAATCATTAGAGATTGACCAAAATGTTATTAATAGCCAGACCACAAATGTGGGCTCATCGATTGGTTTGATAGGTAATGGCAGGGGTGCCTCGGAGTTTGCTTGGGCAAACTTTGATGTAAATAGTTCGACACTGGTAAATGACGGTCAAAAATTGTTAGAACTTGGCGAAGGTGATTACTCTGGGTGTATGGAATTGACTGAAATTGGATGCTACTCAATTGACGGTACTTATAACGGTGATGATGTCTCTTGTGGTGTTGTGCCTTGCGAGACAATGATACGAGGTGCATGTTGTTTTGAGACAGGTGGTTGCGCAAACATTTCCGAAGATGGCTGCAGTTACATAGGTGGTATTTGGTCCGGTGCAGGTACATCTTGTGAGGATGCAAGTTCACCTTGTGCAGCCGAAGGTGCCTGTTGTTTGCCAAGTGGCACTTGTATGAATCTCTCTCAGGAAACCTGCGAGAGCATCGAGGACTCTGTTTATTACGATGGTGAAAGTTGTGATACGGTTGATTGTGTTGTAACTGGTTCTTGCTGTTTGGACTTTGGAATTTGTTTGGACTCTGTTTCTGAGACAACTTGCACATTCCAGTTAAATGGAGATTACAGACCGGACTCATGTCAAGCAGAGGATTGCTTTAAGAGCGGCGCTTGTTGTTTTGAAAGCGGCTCTTGCATTCAAGTTCGAGATAGTTTTGGTTGTGAAGACCTAGGTGGCGATTATAAAGGCGATGGTTCTGAGTGTGAAGACAATCCATGTTCTGGTGCATGTTGCCTAAGTACAGGAGCTTGCCATGACACGAAAACGGAAGAAGATTGCACAAACCTTGGTGGAGATTTCTTGGCTAGTTCGTTTTGTGCTGATCGGCCTTGTGTTGGTGCTTGCTGTATAGATAGAGAAAACTGTGATAGGGTTTCTCAATCTACTTGTGAATCAACTTTAGATGGAACCTTCATGGGCTTTTTGACAGATTGCTCTGTAGATGACCCTTGTAATCAGGGAGCATACGGTGCATGTTGTATTAATGAGGGCGACTATTGTATGGACGATTTGTCAGAGGCCGCATGTGACAGTTTCGGTGGAGTACATTTTCCCGATAAGGCGTGCTCTGAACTTGGTCTTGGTGAGTGCGAGACAGTAGGCGAAGCCAACGGTGCCTGCTGCCTTTCTGACAATACTTGTGCAATGGTTTCAGGCGAGGGTGAATGTTCAAGTTTTGGTGGCGATTACGCCGGCGACGGAACGGAGTGTAGTGCATTCGCTTGCACGGGTCCTTGTTGTATAAAGAGCGGAAGTTGTGTTGATACCAATCAAGCAGAGTGCGAAGATGATTTGGGAGGACAATTCCTTGGGACTGGTGCGTCTTGCCAATCAAATCCATGTCGTGGTGCTTGTTGTTTAGACAGTGGTAGTTGTATTGATGTTGAAATGTTTGCGACGTGTACAGATATTGGCGGTGAGTTTTTGAGTTTTGGTTCTGTCTGCTCAACAGATCCTTGTGGTGGTGCATGTTGTCTTGAAAATTTGGGCTGTGAATATGTTTCTGGGCCAACTTGCACTGAAGAATTGCTCGGCTCTTTCTTAGGACGAGGAACAACCTGTGTTAGTGAGCCATGCGTCGAAGGTTCATGTTGTTTGGGAAGTGGTTCCTGTTTAGAGACGTTCCAGTCAACTTGTGATTTCTACGGTGGCACTTTCTTTTCAGGAGTTTTATGTGATACTGATCCATGCCTAGGTGCTTGCTGCCTATGGTCAGGTGGGTGTGAAATGGTATCGATTGATACCTGCTCTTCAATGTGGGATCCGGACGGAAATGGACTTTGGGCTCAAGAGAACCCTCCGGGAATGTTTAGCGATTTTGGTCAATCGTGTGACGATGTTTCTTGTGATCCGATTGGCTCATGTTGTATGCCAAGTGGTTCGTGTATCGATATAAAAGTTGAAATAACAGATGGCTCCCAAAGTGATTTCTTCTACTTTTGTGAAGAAGTCATTGGTGGTTCATTCGAACCCGGTGAGTTTTGCGTAGATAGAGAATGCGTTGGCGCTTGCTGTTTGTTTGAAGGTGGTTGTGAAGACCTTCCTGCTCAAACATGTGAAAGTATTGGCGGCGTGTTTACAAGTGTAGGCACGCTATGTTCAGACAATCCATGCGTTGAAGGTGCTTGCTGTTTTGACAGCGGAAGTTGTAACTATATAACGCAAGAAGTTTGCGAATTGAATCAAGGTGAGTGGAGTGGAGAAGGTGTTGACTGTGAAGATATCACTTGCCAAGCGTACTTCCTCGTTACGAATAAA
>JASMLY010000047.1 GCA_030748455.1 Phycisphaerales bacterium
CTGAAAGCGTACCTGTCAGGGAAATGTTATTTTTTGCGGGTCCTTTACCATCTGGGTTTTCAGTTACATCTGTTTGAATAGTTTCAAGGCCAACCTCTTTTGCTACATGTTCTAATGTTGCAGTGTGCGATGAGAGATCATCTTTGCAATCAGCCTTTCGTTGAACAGAAAATGGTTTTCCGCCAAGTTCTACGAGGCTTCCTTCCACACAGCAGTGCGTACCAAGAAACTCATTCTGTCGTTTCTTGGTTGGTGGTTTGCCACGTTCATCTTTCGTGTCGAGAAACGCCTGCCAAAGAGGAGCGAGTTTCCTTGCTTCTTCTTGGCTCAGTGAAAAACGTGCGGTGACATCCCATGATTCATCAGGGATGTGGGAATCGATACGTTCTTCACGCTCAACAATAATTCGAACAGCGACGGATTGAACTCGACCAGCACTGAGCCCGCCGGCGACTCGTTTCCATAATAAGGGTGAAACTTGGTATCCAACAATCCTGTCAAGAATTCTCCGAGCTTGTTGTGCATTCACGAAATCCATGTTGATCGGATGGGGATGATCGAATGCTTCTGCAATTCGTTTCTTCGTGATTTCATTGAAAATCACACGCTTCGCTTGTGCAGGATCGATTTTCAGTTCTTCAGCAAGATGCCAAGAGATCGCTTCACCCTCTCTATCAAGGTCACTTGCGAACCAAACAGCATCTGCAGATTTCGCTGCTTTTTTCAGATCTTTGATGAGGGTTCCTTTACCCTTGACTATTTCATACGTAGGGGTGAAGTCGTGTTCTAAGTCCACTCCTGGTACAGGTTGCTTCACGCCCTTTGGAGCACGTGGAGGCAAGTCTCGAACGTGTCCGACAGATGCAGTCACCACGAACTCATCACCGAGATACCGGTTGATCGTCCTTGCCTTGGCAGGAGATTCCACGATCACCAATTGCTTACCAGTGGCGTCAACTGCCTTGCTTTTCTTCTTCGTGGTCTTCTTCTTGGTTGTTTTCTTTTTAGCCAAAATATGCTTCTTTTCAAAGGATAGAACGAACAGTACGCCCGTACCATCGGCACGATGTGGGGTAATGGCGGGATATTTGAACGAATTCTCAGCCCTTGTCAAGCACCTTTTTCATGAGATTGAGAGCCAAGAGCATGCATAAGTGCAGCATTAACAATGGCTTGGGGCTGTTTTTGATCTATTTCAATAAAAGTGGTTCTTGGGAGTACTTTGAACCTTCTGAGCCAAGTTCGTTGAGATTTTGCATACCGACGAGTCAGAATCTTTATTTTCTCAACTGCATGCTCTAGATCGCATTCACCTCGTAAATGCATCAGAATTTGTTTGTAGCCAAGTGCCTCAGCTGCTTGGGGGCAGAGTGTACCTTGCAATGCGGTGACTTCTTCAAGTAACCCTTGATCCATCATCATTTTCACGCGTTTGTTGATCCGTTTATTGATCAGACGTACATTCCAATCGAGCCCGATGATCCGCGCGTCTTCCCTTGGTGTCTGTCCGATCCATTGCGATTGTTGGGCAGAAATAGGTTTGCCCGTACGTTCGAAGACTTCAATCGCACGAATAGTTCTTCGTCGATCGTTTCTGTGGATTTTCTTTGTAGCTTCATGATCAACGCGCTCAAGCTGTTCTCTGAGTTGATCGTTGGTCAGTTCTTCAAGCTCAGCTCTTCTTTGTGGATCAGCAGTTGGGGCATCAAACATTCCAAAAAGTAGACTTTGCACGTACAGATTTGTCCCACCCACGACGATTGGCCATTTTCCTCGTGCTCTGACCTCTTCGATGGTCTCATTGGCAAGGGTGAGCCACGTATCGACTGTGAATCCCTGTTCAGATGGTTCGATGATGTCGAAGAGATGATGGGGAGCCATCGCTTGCTCTTGCGGTGTTGGTTTTGCAGTGCCGATATCCATTTCCTTGTATATTTGCATTGAGTCAGCACAGATGCACTCCCCTCCATTTGGCAGCGAATTTGCGAGCTCAATTGACAGAGATGTTTTACCTCCAGCAGTTGGTCCTAGAATCAGAATAATCGGTTGCATTACGACATCGTACTTGATCTCCATCTCTTGGCCTCAAAGTCATCATGATCAAGACGCAACCCCCCAAGATTTTTTATGAACGCAGTACAATAGGTATATGAAGCAAACGATTGAGGATGTGAATGTTGCGGGCAAGCGTGTATTACTGCGTGTTGATTTTAACGTTCCACTGAGGGGGGGATCCATCACAGACGATCGTAGAATTGAAATGGCGCTTCCGAGCATCAAGAGCGTGTTAGATCGTGGAGGATCTCTCACGTTGATGAGCCATCTTGGCAGGCCCAAGGGGAAGGGGGAGGAGCCTGAATTCAGTTTAGAACCCGTAGCAACACGGCTCTCTGAACTTCTTGGAAAGACCGTTCACTTTGGATCTTTCGATCAGGATGCAGAGATTGTTTTGCTCGAGAACCTTCGTTTTAATGCGGGAGAAAAAGAAGGAGACGAGGCTTTTGCGAGTTCACTTGCAGCGTATGGTGATATCTATTGCAACGATGCATTTGGAACCGCGCACCGCACACACGCGTCGATGTTCGCCGTCCCAAAGGCAATGGAAGGGAAGCCGCGTGTTGCGGGTCTACTTCTTGCAAATGAGTTGCAATACCTAGACCACACGATTCGACATGCAGAAAAACCATTTGTAGCTGTACTTGGGGGCGCAAAAGTATCAGACAAAATGGACGCAATCAACCATTTGCTCGGAAAGGTTGACACGATTCTCATCGGCGGGGCAATGGCGTATACGTTCCTTGTAGCAAGCGGGGAAGGCGTGGGGAAAAGTCTCGTGGAACGCGATCGGATCAACGAAGCGAAAGAAATGCTCGATGCGGCAGCAGCAAGCCCAACCGATCTTCTGTTACCTCACGATCATGTTTGTGCGAAGCAAATAGCCCATGGAACCCCAGTTCAAGTCGTCACTGAACCGATTCCGCAGGAGTGGATGGGTGTCGATATCGGTCCAGAGACACAGGCGACATTTACCCACAAGTTGCTCCACGCGAGAACAATCGTGTGGAATGGACCAATGGGCGTGTTCGAGACGCAACCATTTGATGTAGGAACCCGTCAGATTGCTGAAGCAATTGCAAAAGCTACAGACAATGGGGCAGTCTCAATTGTTGGTGGTGGTGACTCAGCCTCGGCAATTGCCGCCTTTGAGTTAGAGTCACAAATAACCCATATTTCCACAGGAGGGGGTGCGAGCTTGCAAATGCTCGAAGGGAAATCATTTAAGAGTGTTGAAATCCTTGATAATGCTCTATGATTAACGAATAACGGAACCTAGGCAAAGGAGTTTTTATGCGTTTTTCTTGTTATCTTCTTATAGCGTGCGTAGCAGTGTTAGGATTCTCTACGAACTCTAATGCGCAACGATCAAAACTTGATGTTGGCTCCACAGCCCCAGGGGTGGACATCGCCCAGTGGATCAACGGTACGTATGTTCCAAATGGCACAGAAACATTTGTTCTAGAATTCTGGGCTACGTGGTGCTCACCATGCAGAAAGTCAATTCCACACCTCTCTCAGTTACAAGAGGAGTACGGGGATCAACTCGTTGTTGTTGGCGTTACAGATGAAGATGCAGAAGTTGTTGAGCCCTTTGTTGCTCGAATGGGTTCCAAGATGAATTACATTGTTGGAATTGATAATCGAGGGAAAACAAAACGGGCTTGGATGCAAGCAGCGGGCAAAAAGGGAATACCAGTAGCGTTCATCGTGGATCGAACCCGTACGATTCAGTTTATCGGGCATCCACTTGATCCTGAGTTTGATGCAACGCTTGCGAAGGTCATTTCCGGTCGGTATAGCAAAGAAAAAGAAGCGTTAGCTCAACCAATCATTGCAGAGGCGAGAAGAAATGCTGCAGGGCAAAGTTGGGAATCTGCAAAGAAAAAATATAATGAAGCAATCGCGATCGACAAAATGGTGTTTGCAGAGTTGTATATCGAACAATTTAAAATGTTGCTTCTTAAAAAACGGGATACCAATGCAGGGTACGATTTCGCAGCGAAAATTATTGCAACAAGGGGTGAAGAAGATCCAGAGTTACTCACATGGCTTGCGGAAACAATCGCAGTAGATCCTGAACTAGAGGATTCTCAGCGTCGCATGGCAATTGCAGTACAGGCTGCCGAAACAGCGTTGAAAAACGCTCGGCAAAAGAATGATCCACAGTATCTTTCTGCCCTAGCGAAAGTAAAATTTTATAACGGCGACCTCGACGAAGCGATCGATCATCAGCGACAGGCATATTTTTCTGCAAAAGAATCAGAGAAAGCGTCGTACAAAGAAACACTTGATGGGTACCGAAGGCAGAAACAACGCGCGGGTGTTACGCAATGACTTGTGTTGCAACTGAGATGAGCCTACTTACATCCCCAACTACCCTACCCCTGATTGCTCCGTCAATCTTATCAGCTGATTTTGCGAACCTTGGAGATGAGTGCAAAGCAGTTCTTGAAGGTGGAGCGGATTTATTGCATCTTGATGTGATGGATGGGCACTTTGTTCCAAACCTTACAATGGGAGAAGCACTTTGTTCATCTCTTCGCAAAGCAGTACCAGAGACATACCTTGATGCACACCTCATGGTTGAAAATCCAATTTCTTTTGTGAAGAGCTTTGCGAACGCCGGAGCAAATCTGTTTACAGGTCACATCGAATCCAATGATGATCCTGTTGCACTCGCTCAAGCAATTCACGATGCAGGGATGGATGCTGGTTTAGCAATCAATCCTCCAACAGATGTTGAGACAATTTTGCCATATCTCGACAATTTTGACCTGATTCTCGTCATGAGCGTGAATCCCGGTTTTTCAGGACAAGCGTTTATTCCAGAAGTACTTGAGAAGGTTCGAATTGTTTCTGAACGTTTGAGCCCATCACAGCGACTTCAAATGGATGGAGGAATCGGTCCCTCTACGGCGCAATCTGCAAAAGACGCTGGCTGTGATGTTCTTGTAGCAGCATCAGCGATCTTTGGCTCGAGTGCGTATGCTGCAGCAATTGCTGAACTGCGTGGGTCCTGACCGATACGTGTATGATTGAGGAATAGGAAGCAGTGACTAAGCAACAAACAACACAGTGGACGGATGAAGCAACATCACCTGCCAAAAAGCGGGGTATTCCAGAAGGATTGTGGATGCGTTGTACATCCTGTGCTTCGATTCTTTTTCGAAGAAGCGTTGAGAACAACCTCTGGGTATGCCCTGAATGCCAACATCATTTTCGGCTCAATGGCCCACAGCGAATAGAACAGCTTGTCGATGCGGGAACATTTGAACCACACGATGAGAATTTAGCACCCTCAGATCCTCTTCAATTTGAGGACCTTAAAAAATATCCAGATCGTCTGAAAGCTGCCCAGAAAAAAACTGGTTTTAACGATGCAATGCAAACAGGCCAGGCCTTTATCAAGGGTCGAAAAGTGATGATTGGGGCGATGGATTTTGCGTTCCTTGGGGGCTCAATGGGTAGCGTTGTTGGCGAGAAGATTCGCCGAATTATCGAAGCAGCTGCAGACCAAGATTTACCACTGATCATCGTATCTGCGTCGGGTGGCGCTAGAATGATGGAATCTGGATTGTCTCTGATGCAAATGGCGAAGACCTCAGCGGCACTTGCTCGGTTCGATGCCATGGGGGGGCTGTACATCAGCGTCCTAACCGACCCAACAACTGGGGGAGTGACTGCTAGTTTTGCGATGCTCGGTGATGTTATTCTTGCTGAACCAAACGCACTTGTAGGTTTTGCAGGGCCTCGAGTGATCCAACAAACGATTAAACAAGAGTTACCAGAAGGATTTCAACGTGCAGAATTTTTGCAATCATGTGGATTTGTTGATTGCGTTGTAGCACGGAAAGATTTACGGAGCGAGATTTCGAGCATTATTGATTACGCCGGAAAGTAATAGATGAAGTTTCACACACTTGTGGGACTATCTATTGTTTCCTCGTTAGGGATTTTCTTGTCGACTGCACCCATGGGTTTTTCGGTTGCTGCGATCATCGCAGTTGTCGCACTTGTGTATATCGCTTGTCATGGAACAGGAAAAAAAGATCCGTGGATAGTTTTTCTGTTCCAGTTACCACTCTGGTTTTGGCTTGAGCATTGGATCTTTGACGTCTCCGTAGGAGGGTGGATTGGACTGAGTTTGTATATGTCGATCTGGGCTCCACTCTTTGTAAGCGTACTGCGGCGAGTGCACTTGACACCACGCTTGCAACACATCTCCATTGTTCTCTCTGCCCCAGTCATTTGGGTGAGTCTTGAGTGCCTGCGTGGCATCATATTGTTTGATGGATACCCTTGGTTTCTCATCGGTACTGGGCTTGTAGATTCAGCGCTTGCACAGATCGCAGCGATTGGAAGTGTGTGGCTCGTTAGTTTTGCTGCTGTGTTTTGGAGTGCATCTCTTGTTCGGATTCGGCATTTGAATACATGTACTGCGGCGATTGCACTCTTCACTCTTCTGGGTTCGTTTTTGTATGGAATGTATATCGAAAAGGGACCAATCCCAACACGGTTACCGATTGCGCTTATTCAAACAAACGTTCCGCAATCCAACAAAATGGCGTGGACAACACAGCAACAAGAGCAGGATGTTGCAGCAGCTATTTCTCTTTCAAAGGAAGCTTTAAAAGAGAAAACGAAGTTCGATCAAGCGCCTCGGCTGATTGTCTGGCCTGAAACGATGTTGCCTGGTTCTGGGTTTGAACTACAAGGAATTGATTTTGCTCCCTATACATCGAGTGCAGTTTCACTTTGGGGTTACGCTGAGAAAATTCGTTCTTTGTCTCAGGAGTTGGACATACCTCTACTCGTTGGTTCTCACACATGGACGGGTGTAGATATAGAGGAATCAGAAACTCAGTGGCTCAACATTGTTGCTGATCAAGAGTTTAATTCTGCAGTGCTTGTTCGACCAGATGGATCGACTACACGGTATGACAAATCATTTCTTACACCATTTGGGGAGCGGATTCCGTATGTCAACCTTTGGCCTGCGTTCGAAGAAATTGTCCGTGACACTGTTGGTGTTGCGATGCTTTTCTCACTTGATGCTGGAGATGGGAAGAGTAACTTTATTCTTGATGGTGTATGTGGATCAGAAAACAAACCAGTACGAATTGGCACTCCAATATGCTTCGAAGACACGATCCCTTTTGTTGTACGTAATGTAGTTTGGAAGGACAATAAAAGACAAGTAGAAGTACTGATCAACATGAGCAATGATGGGTGGTTTGGAGACATGAATTGGGCTCGGTTGCAACACGTTCGTGAAGCGAGAATGCGCTGCATTGAGAATCGAACACCGATGGTTCGAGTCGCAAACACCGGACAGAGTTGTTTGATTGATTCACGAGGAAGCGTACAATCAGTGGCAATGAATAATGGCGAAGAAGCGCTGCAAAAACCTGCAACACTGCTAGTCTCGCCACTTGCAGGGTGGCAACTCCCGTTGAGCCGGTTCACCGGTGATGGTGTTGCATGGCTTTCACTATTTGGAGGTATCCTGCTCATCGTATGCACATTTCAATCGAGGAGCACTCAAGATGAATCATAACTGTATCAGTGGGATCGCCGTAGGAATTCTATGGTGTACCTCTGGCTGTGGGCCAGATCCTGTCACACGTGCGAGTGAAGAACCTTGGAGTACGAAGCAGAACTCAGTTCGAAGTTTAAACGACGAAGGATTGCCTCCGACAAGACCACAAGGTGCAATGGCGGTACATGGTGAAACTGTTCGTAAGAGCGCGATGAACATCCTTCAAGAAGGGCTATATTCAGACGATCCTAGGATTCGTGCAAATGCGGTTGAGTCGATGCGGTATGCACCGAAAGAGCAATTGACAAACGCAGTGCGAGTGGGTCTAGGTGATGAAAACCGCGGAGTGCGGTTTGTGTCTGTCATGTTGATCGGTGAGACTCAGCTTTGTGACGATTCTTTGCTTCTAGAACCCTTATTGCTTGACCCGTCGGAATCTGTTCAAGCAGCAGCGTTGTATTCTTTGTATCGCTGTGGCGAACAAATTAATTTGAATCCTCTTGCATCGATGTTGCAAAGTGATAATCCAGAACTTCGTGGGAATGCTGCGCTAGTCTTAGGTCGAATGGGGAACCCCTCAGCAATTCCACTACTGCGAAGCGCTTCACATGAACAGATGGATGGCATACTCCCAATTCGCAGGCGCCTTATCAATTTACAACTTTCCGAAGCGTTAGTACTGCTTGGTGAGACAGAGGAATTGCAAGTGATCCGCGCAGCTGTGTTTAGTTCTGCAACCGAAGCAGAAGTCACTGCGCTTGCTTGTCAAATACTTGGGAGACTTTCAGATATGACAGTGCTTCCAACATTGGAAGGGCTCGCAGCTGGGGGGACGCCAAACCGCCAGCCAGACGAAGTGCAACTCATCGCAGCGACAGCAGTTGCCGAGATTGCACCGAATCGAATGCCAACAGAACTCGTTCTGAGGTTCAGTTCAAGCCAAGAACCTCACCTCAGAGCACAATGTGCCGTTGCTTTGGGTGTGCAGGGGAACCAATTGAGCCTTGGCCCACTCACCCTTCTATTAAAGGATCGGGATCCATTGGTCCAAATAGCAGCTGCTAGAGCCATTCTACGTATCGATAACGCGGATTCTCTCGCCGAAGTGTATTGACACACACGCCCCTTGTGGGTACAAATGACCACCCATATCTACCCCCACAGTGGGGCTTGGCTTTTTGAAGGGATTCGCAGGTGTTTGCGATCCTCAGATAGCGAAGTAGTTTTGTTTTTCAAGAGGTTTTCTTGTGCATATTTTGACAAAAATCTTCATCGTTCTTGTCACGCTCCTTGCTGTGGCAATCGTTCCCCTCGTCGCAACGTTCGTTGTCAATGAAGACACGTACAAAGCAAAGTGGGAGAATACAAAAGCGGAATTGCACATTAGAAGCACACAGACAACTGATGCACAAAATGCTCTTATCTCAGAACGTGCACTTTTGCAGCAAGAACTCGATGCACGCTCAGCAACGATCGCTGCACTAACAACAGAACTTGCGACAACAAAAACGACACTTGAGACGCTCCATGCGGATCGAGGTCAACTGCAAGCATCACTTGCACAGCGGGATGCGAACATGCAAGCACTCACATCCGCCTCAGATGTCAATAGCAAAATCAAAGAGCGGTTCGTTGAAGAAAATTATGAACTTAGGAATAGGGTGCTTCAAGTAGTGCGATCGATTCAAGAGATCGAAGATAAACTTGAAGAATCACGTCAGGATTACGAAGTTGCCGAAGCTGCAAAACGAAAAGCACAAGAAGATCGCCGTCGATTTGAAATCGAACTTGCCTCGGCACAAAAGATCATCGATGCATACATCACTCGATACGGTGAACTTGAAGCCGTTGCTGCAGTCACAACAGGCGTTGCACCAGACAGAACACTTACCGCAACAGTCCTTGCAGTCTCACGAAATGACAACGAGGTCCTCGCAGAAATCAATGTTGGCTCAAGAGATGGAGTGAAAGAGGGTTGGGTGATGGCTGTTGGCGATGGAAACACCTTCTTTGGAAGGCTCCAAGTCGCAGAAGTCGATATAAACCGGTCAATTGGTCGGATTTCCTTGGAGAGCCCAGATCGAGGTCTTGTCTCTCCAGGCTCAAAAGTATTCGCTACTAAAGGACGGAATTGATCCATGGCTGCCACTGATCCACACGTTCCAACCAAAACAGCAACGCCAGATGTCTTTACAGGGCTGCTACTTGTGGCGATGCTCTTCCTAGGGATTGCGTGTGCTGCGATGTATTTTACGAATACGGACCACTCTTCGACCGATCGGACTTCCGGAGGCCCCATCTCAATTGTTGACGCACAATAGAGGGTAGAGCAGGCTCCCGACGATTAGAAATTGGCGTATGATTCGACACATGAGGTTCGTGTGACCTCAGGTTTTTATGGACGTGGTGGATGAGGAGCACAGAAGGTGTTTGATAAGTTACTAAGTTGGTTTAGTGTTGACATGGGAATTGACCTTGGCACTTGCAACACGCTTGTTTGTGTCCGTGGTGAAGGAATCGTCTTGGATGAGCCCTCCGTAGTCGCAGTGAAACGCGGAACGAACCGCGTTCTCAATAATGGCAATGCTGTGGGCGTGAGTGCAAAAGAAATGCTTGGTAAAACACCCGGCTCGATCACAGCGATCAGACCCCTGAAAGATGGTGTGATCAGTGATTTTGAAATCACAGAAGCGATGTTGAGTTACTTCATCCGCAAGGTCAGTGGCAAAGGTCGAGTGATCGGTCCACGAGTTGTGATTGCTGTCCCCTCTGGGATCACTGCAGTAGAAAAACGAGCTGTACTCGATTCTGCTGAACGCGCTGGTGCAAGAAGGGTCTATCTTGTTGAAGAACCAATGGCAGCAGGAATCGGAGCAGGCATGCCCATCGTCGAGCCAACAGCCTCTATGGTTGTCGATATCGGCGGAGGGACGACTGAAGTAGCGATCATGTCACTTGGTGACATCGCTACCTGTGAGTCAGTTCGCGTTGCAGGTGATGACCTCGACGAAGCGATCATTCATTACATGAAAAAGAATTACAACCTCACGGTCGGAGAGCAAACTGCTGAACGAATAAAAATAGAGGTCGGTTCAGCTGCTCCAATGGAGCAAGAAACAACGATTGATGTTCGTGGTCGCGACAATGTCAATGGGTTGCCGCGCAAAACAACTGTGACAAGTGAAGAAATTCGAGAATCCCTTTCTGAACCAATCCAAGCAATTATTGACGTCGTCACACGCACGCTTGAACGTGCAGAACCAGAGCTTGCAGCTGATCTTGTAGATAACGGTATCACGTTAGCAGGTGGTGGAGCGTTACTACGCGGGTTAGATGTTGTGATTTCAAATGCAACAGGGCTCGATGTTTCGATTGCAGACGATCCATTGACATGTGTTGCAAGGGGAACAAGTATTTATCTTGATAACCTCGAACTTTGGAAAGCAACACTCGAATCGGATATGGACGAATAACTCGTTCCGAAGAAGCACACCAAAGTGAGCAACTTCCTTTCATCCCGACATAAGACCCATGCATTACCGATTGTTGTTGGTGTTGCAATTGTGCTTTCCATGTTCCCTGCAAGTTGGCTAGGATGGACACGTGATTTATCTGATCTGGTTCGCATTCCAGTCACACCAATTTCACACGTAGGGATGATGTTTACAGGTTGGATTCGCCCTGCAGTTGCGCCATCCGATTTACCGAGTGACGAACAAGATCGGACAGAACTCGCAGTAACAGAACGAGACCATTACAGACAACTCTATCTCGCACAGATGTTACGCGCAACGGAGTTAGCAGATCAACTCAGGGAATTGCAAATGTTGCCCGAAACAGCATTGCGAAATCCTCTGCCACCTGTAACCCTTCCCATTGATATTACTGGTGTGCGACCAAGTGACCTTACAGCAATTGTTGAATTGAAACTTTCATCAGAGTATTCAGGCAGAATCCAAACAGGGGACCTCGCCATCGTTGGTCGAGACATCGTCGGGAGAGTGCATCGTGTTGGTTTGACGAGAATCGAAGTTCTACCTTCTGTCAATCCAAACATCGAGTTGATCCGAGCGGCGATTGTTCCCGCGCACCCTGGGAACGAGCATGGCGCACCCCTTCGCGCTGAAGCATTGATTCAAAGTGATGGGGATGGGGGGTTGTACGCGGAAGTTCCTACGCAGGGAGGGGTCGAAGTAGGAGATTTAGTGGTCTTAGATGATCCTTCATGGCCTGCTGTTGGATCCGGCTTGATTCTCGGAGAAGTGATTGAGACATCACCAATGGACAGTGCGCCGTTGCGAAGAGCAATTCACATTCGTCCCCGCAGAAATATTCGAGATCTTGTCAGGGTTGTTGTGCTTGGATCAGGAGAAGGATCGCAATGAGAATTCTCATACTCTTTCTCGCAACCGTGTTCTGCTTAGCGTTTGATTCAAGTTTCGGTGGTGCACTAACGCTCAGATCGATGGGCTCAATCACACCACTTGCGATGCCATGCCTTGTTGTATTTGTTGCGTTGTTTGCACCAAGTGAAATGGCGTACATTGTGTCACTCCTACTTGGTGTTCTTGTTGACTTATCTCCCGGCCATGGAGAGCTCTCAAATGGTGCACACCTCATTGGACCAAACACATTAGGTTTTTTTGTATCGACGATATTCATCCTAAAAATTCGAAACATCGTGTTTCGCCGCAAAGTGTTTACAGTTGTAATTTTGACAGCGAGTTGTGTGGTCGTCACCGATGCTGTGGAAGTGATGATCCTTCTTGTGAGGAGTCTGTTGCCCTGGACGCCTTCCCTTGCAGGATCTGGTGGGATAGCAGGGTTAGCAAAAATGTTAGCCACAGCGATCTACAGCGGTCTATTTGCCGTATTACTAGGATGGTGTCTACTTTCAACTATTGGGATGTGGAGATTTGCAACTCCAACAGGCCGAAGAGCGACATGGAGGTAACATAGCGGTATGAGTGATTGGATAATTGCAGATCGAAACGCTGAGAGTTTGGCTCCACTATGTGATCTCCGTGCTACCTTTGAGCAGCGTACTGGTGGGCGTACAACCCTTGATCGAAAAACAATTCAATTGGGTTGCCCACCGGTTGGTTTTACAACTGATGATCCGAGGCGGGCTACGATGATTTCAGAACGTACAGGACTGTCGTATATCACGGACGAATCTGCTGCGGATCATAGCGACACGGAGGTCACAACACCGTGGGAAATTTTGGATCACTTCCCATCATTGTTGAAAGAGGATTTGGAAACAGCCCCAGAAACAGCACGCCCAGTGCAAGGCGCAATTGTTGGAGATTTCCGGGTGGATGTGGATCCATCTGCAACTGTTTTTACAGGAGTTGTTTTTGATGCAACCGTTGGTGCTATTCGTGTAGAGGCAGGTGCAACAATTCGCCCCAATGCCGTTCTTTGCGGGCCTTGTTGGATCGGAAAAGATTCAACAATTATTGACGGGGCGCATATCAAAGCGAACACGTCAGTCGGTCCAAATTGTAAAATTGGCGGAGAAGTTGGCGGAACAATTATTCAGGGCAATACAAATAAAGCACATCGTGGCCATCTTGGGGATAGTGTGATTGGTGAGTGGGTGAATTTTGGTGCAGGAACAACAAATTCAAATCTTCTCAACACCTATGGTGAAGTGATCGTGACCATGCTCGATGGTACGCGCCATCGATCGAACAGACAGTTTGTAGGATGCTTTGTTGGCGATCACGCGAAGTTTGCGATTGAAACAAGAATTATGACTGGGTCAGTTATTGGAACTGGGGCAATGATTGCATCGACCCAACCTGCGCCCTCTCCAACAGCGCGATTTGCGTGGCACACAGACACAGGCACACGCACCTATCGTATCGATAAGTTTCTCGACGTTGCAAGAACAGTGATGTCAAGACGTGACACACTTCTTCTCCCAGCAACAGAAGCGATGCTTCGAGAACTCGCAGAGTAACTTCGCATGCCTTCACTGTACATCATCGATGGTCACGCACAATTCTTTCGTGCGTACTATGCAATTCGTACTCCGATGAGCAGCCCCGTAAATGGTGAACCAACAAACATGGTGTATGGATTTACTTCCATGCTCTTAAAATTGATACGCGAAGAAAAGCCAGAACATCTCGCAGTCGTTATTGATGTCGCAGATGATCAAGAGACGTTTCGTTCAGAAATTGACCCAGAGTACAAAGCGAACCGTGACCCTGCCCCAGACGACTTTGGGAGTCAAGTCGAGAAGTGTTTAGATATTTTAGAAGCACTAAACATTCCAGTGTATGGAGAACCTGTAGTTGAAGCAGATGATGTGATTGCATCACTCGTAAAACGCATGAGAATCGACGAACCAGAACTTGATATCCGAGTGATTTCTCGAGACAAGGACCTTACCCAGTTGATTGATGATCGTGTGGAGTTATTCGATGCGCACAAGGGGCAACGTGTCCTTCCAGATGATGTGTTCAAAACACCTGGGATGAACATTCCTCCTGAAAAGGTTGGTGACATTCTTGCAATGATGGGTGACACAAGTGACAACATTCCAGGGGTTCCTGGGATCGGACCCAAGACGGCAGCGAAGCTGATTATGGAGTTTGGCTCGATCGATGGTGTGTACCAAAACATTGACCAGATCAAGGGTAAGCGTAAAGAAAACCTGCTCGCTAGTCGTGATATCTTAAAACGAAGCAGACAATTGGTGACCCTTAAAGACGATGTTGCATTTGAGTTCGAGTTGAGCGAGACACGATCTGACCCGACTGCTTGGAATGCTGATGCAATCAATGCGTTGTTTCGAGAACTTGGGTTTAACCGATTCCCTGAAGAAATACAACGCCTCGCATTAGGTGAAATCTCTGAAGAACAGAGCACTGGAACTCAAGCAAAGGGCACAAGCCAACCGATCGTGGGCGGTCTCTTTGCAATGGGACCTGACAGGGATCATCCTGCGTACAAAGCAGGCTACACCCTGATTGATACTCAGAAAAAACTCACTACACTCGTGAAACAATGTATGGCTGCATCTCTGATTGCAGTTGATACCGAGACAACTGGGCTCAATCCAATGTCTGCGGAACTCTGTGGGATCTCCATTTCCCTAGGCGCAGGGCATGGTGCATACATACCCACAAAATGCCACGAGAAGCACCTTGATCAAGAAGTTGTGGTTGAGGCACTTCGTCCAATTTTTGAAAATGAAGCGATTGCGATCGTAGGGCACAATATCAAATATGATCTTGTCGTTTTACACAATGCAGGCATTGAAGTTTGTGGGCAATTGCACGACACCCTGATTGCTGCATGGCTCTGTGACGCTTCGAGAAGTGGATACTCGATGGATGCAGTAGCACTCGGGATGCTTGGGTACACATGCATCTCCATTTCTGATCTCATCGGAAAGGGAAAGAGCCAGGTGACGTTTGATGCTGTCCCACTGATTGATGCTTGTCCGTATGCTGCGGAAGACGTAGATATTACCTATCAACTTTGGAATGCACTTGAGCCTCAGCTTGAGCTGAAGAATCTTCGCGGGTTGTACAACGATATAGAAATGCCACTCGTTCGAGTCCTTGCTTCGATGAGAGTTATTGGAGTAAAAGCAGACAAGGCTGAACTCGAACGCCAACGACAGAAATTAGGTGTACGAATTGAGGAGCTGAAGAAAGAAATTGATGCAGCTGCTCCATATGCGTTCAACCCTGATTCACCGAAACAACTTTCTGAAGTGTTGTTTAACAATCCAACTGATGAACCATCGGGGTTAGGCATCAAACCAATCAAGAGGGGGAAATCGTTTCATTCAACAAATGTCGAAGTGTTAGAAAAACTTGCGACTGACCCAGACGTCCACACCTTGTTGCCCAAGTTTATATTGGAGTACCGCAAACTTACGAAACTCATGAACACATATGTAGTTTCGTTGGGCGAAGCGATCAATAAAAATACAGGTCGGATTCACGCTTCGTTTAACCAAACGGGTACTTCGACAGGTCGTTTGAGCAGTAGTGACCCAAATTTGCAGAACATTCCGATTCGAACTGAAGTTGGTAGAGAAATACGGAAAGCATTCATACCAGAAGAAGGGAATGTACTGATCGCAGCCGATTATTCTCAAGTCGAATTGAGAATGCTCGCGCATTTATCTAAAGACGAAGCGTTGAAGCAGGCATTCCTAGAGGGACAAGATATTCACCGGGCTGTTGCATCTGAAGTGTTTGGTACTTCGATCGACGAAGTCTCAAGTGAACAGCGTTCTGCTGCAAAAGCAGTGAATTTTGGGATTGTGTATGGGATCACTTCGTGGGGTCTTGCTCGAGGACTCGATTGTGAACCAAGCAGAGCAGCTGCAATCATTGAAGATTACAAATCAAAATTCAAAGGGATCCAAACATTTTTGGATGCGTGCATATCTCAAGCGAGCGCGTGTGGGTATGTCGAAACAATTATGCATCGGCGACGAGCAATTCGTTCGGCTGATTCTACAAATCCACAGCAGCGGGCTGCTGCTGAGCGGGTTTCTATTAACAGTGTTGTGCAAGGAAGTGCTGCAGATCTCATTAAAATTGCAATGAACAATGTGCATCATGGGTTACTTGAACAGTTCCCAGATGCGCATCTTTTGATGCAAATTCATGATGAACTCGTTATAGAAGCACCTGCTTCACAAGCAGAAGATGTGCAACATTTACTCGTGAATCTCATGGAATCTGCGATGGTTCTCGATGTTCCAATCGTTGCAGATTCGTCAATTGGAACGAGTTGGGCAGCGTGTAAATGATGGGCGTTCGTTGAAGCAAAGCGAAACGAATGACCGCAGTCCGCTTAAGCAGGAGGAAAAGAACAAGACCTCATTGCGAAGCGGGGGAGTTCGACATTGCAGGAGGAAAAGAACAAGACCTCATTGCGAAGCAATGAGGTCTTGTTCTTTTCCGTAAGCGAGGCGGACGGGACTCGAACCCGCAACAACCGGCTCGACAGGCCGGTACTCTAACCAATTGAGCTACCGCCCCTCGTTTGGAAGGAGGATTTTAGCATGGTTCATCATCCGGTCAAGGGCTTCTCTTCATGAATATAACCTAAGGATTACTGCCAAAAATGCCGTTTTTTTTGTATCAAAAAGAAATGTGCCAGTTTCATTCTCGTACAACTTTGGTGCAGAGAGGGAGTTTTGTCCCAACCGTTCTCAGTACTCTCCACCTTCCTTTAGCACCTCAAGTGTCAGCTTAGGTTTTTGTGCTGCTCAATCAACAACAGCAACATGGAGTTTTACATTTCACTCTTTGCGAGCGGGTCACCCTAGTGGGCAGTTGTGAATTACAACAAATGTTCGTCGGCCATCTCCGGTGCATTTTTTTGGGTCATAGAGCAAGTTCGGTGGCTCCAATCAGTAACAAATTTGACGTCTACGCTCAAATTACCCATTGTGATTTTTTAGATGATTCTGACTCGGTCTCATCTTCATTTTCCTAGTTTTACGCCTTTTTTACTAGATTAGAGTGGTATCAGAACCGATTATGGGGTACTCTTGATTGATTCAGGGGAGTTTTTCTGCCAACGGTGAAACCGTTGGCTGCACGTTACGAATGCCTTTATAGCCCCATTGGAGGGTTCGCATTCATCGATTTGGGAAGAAAGTACCCTAAGGAGTATTGTCAATGAACGTCCAATCTATTTCTTTATCCGCCGCACTCACCGCTGCTGCCTTCACAAGTACATCAATACTGGCAGATTTTGGAACAGATCAGGGTCAACCCCTTGATCGAGAAATCAACGCGGTTCTCAATCTTGAGAGCAGTTGGCACACAACACTACGAATTGATGACACTCCAGGCGAGCGAATCAGTGTGCAAATTCCAATCGGCGAAAACACATACACGTTAGACCTTGAGCCAAAATCAGTTCGATCTGAAGAGTACAAAGTACTCATGCAAGATGACAATGGTAATTTGTACGAAGTTCTTCCTGCCTCTATGCGAACGCTCCGAGGTTCAATTACTGAAATGAGTGGAAGTATTGCATCGGGCTCACTTATGGAAGACGGTTTGTACGCTCGGATTCGTTTAGGTAATGGTGAAGAAGTTTGGATGGAGCCAATTAGTGACCGTGTCAACGGAAGTCCAGAAGATTTATATGCTTTCTATTTCACCCACGATGTAATGGAATCTGATGGGATATGTGGGACAGTAGATAATGGATCTCATTTCAATGTCGACGATATTCTCAAAATGCTTGCTAATTATGAGACCAATGTAAATCAGAGGGGCAATATAATCTGTACTGCGCAGATTGCGTTTGATGCAGACTACGAGTATTACCAAGACTACGGCTCGGTACAATCTGTTGAAGACCGGATTAACCAAGTTATTAATAGTATTAATATTCAGTATGAAGGTGAAGTCAGTCTATCGTTTGAGATTACTACCATTATAGTTCGGAATACTTCAAACGATCCGTATACAACAAGTAACTGCTCAGATCTTCTTGAACAGTTTGCAAATGAGTGGCAAAGCAATCATGGTGGAATCTCCCGTGATGTTGCACACTTGTTTACTGGTAGAAACCTAGCAGACTGTGTTGGAATTGCTTTCACCCCTGGAGTTTGCCAAAGCTGGGCATATAGTCTAGCCCAGTCAGATTACGGTAACAATTATTCCTACACTACTCAGGTATCAGCACACGAACTTGGACATGGCTTCAGTGCGTCGCACCAAGAAACTCCTTATTACAACACTATGTACCCATCCATAAACGGTGGTAACACATTTAATTCAAACTCTGTTGCAGAAATTATTTCTTATTCAAATCAAGTTAATTGTTTGAGCTGCGAAAATCAAGCACCACAAGGCGCTTGCTGCATCGGAGATAACTGCGTTTTGATGTACCAAGCACAATGTGATGGTGGTGGTGGATTGTGGCAAGGCAACAATACAACATGTGATGTGAACCCTTGTGTAGCAGCCACAGGCGCATGCTGCGTAGATAACGCATGTCAGACACTTTCAAGTGAAGATTGTTTTCTTGCAGGTGGTTCTTACAGCGGCGATAACGTTTCTTGTGGATCTGTAAGTTGTGCTCCTGGAGCTTGCTGCATCGATCAATCATGCTCTGAAACACTCGAATCCGATTGTTCAGGCAATTGGTACGGTGAAGGAAGTTCTTGTGTTGATATCACGTGCGGTGCAGGTGCTGACCACATCAACTATGAAATGCGAACCTGGTCAAGTAGTGACGGTCGATCTATGGTCACATTTGACTTGTACTTCCCAAGTACTGATCCAAACACAGTAATGACAGCAGTGTTTGGAAACGAAAATGTTCTTGAACTTAGCACATGGTCAAATGATCTGTTTGATGGGTCTGCAACACCAGTTGCGTTACACCAATCAGAACTCGGAGCAGATGTTGCGCACGACCGAGCGTGGGATGCACTCGGTGGAAACGACCTCGTGTACGACTCCTACGTTGCGATCGGTAGTGATGATGCAGCCTTCAGTGCTGCATTGCTCCTTGGCTTTGACAGCGTAGGCTTCAATAATGCAACTGGGCTCGTAATCAACGACGGACTTTGGTTCATCATTCCAGATGACCCAGCAGGCACAATTGGGCAAGGCACAGAACTCGGACACCGTATCGGCAGTTTCTCAATTGAACAAGGGCAAGGGTTTGAAGCACTTGTCAATGTGCAGTGGAATGATGGTGCTGGAGTAGTACACCAAAGCCTAGGTCTCTACTGGAACAACGAAGGCATCGCTCCTGCTTGTTCCACTGATATCAACGGTGATAATGCAACAGACGTCAACGATTTGCTTGCTCTGATTGATGCATGGGGAGCATGCAGCGGATGCAATGCTGACATCGATGGTAGTGGTGCAGTCGATGTCGATGACCTTCTTCTCCTCATCGGCGGATGGGGACCCTGCTAAGACGGTCTTACACGTTCTAATAGAAGACCCTCGCCCTCAGGCGAGGGTCTTTTTTTGATCTTGGAACATAATGGGGTCATGTCGAGGGTCAGACCCTCGACATGGCCCTCTACTCTTCGATGGAGAGGATTTCAAATTGTGTGCGCCCTGAGGGTAACACAACGCCAACGGTTTCACCAACTCGAGCTTTAAACAACGCTTCACCGAGGGGAGAATTAGGTGTGACTTCAAGGTACTCAAGATCGAAGCGACCGGTTGATTCTCCAACAAGTTTGTACAAATCTTCTATGTTTGTAGTACAGTTTTTCAATCGAACGACGCTCCCTAGAAATACAACACCTTCTGGGACATGTTCGGTATCTGCAACCGTCGCTTCTGCGAGACGGTTTTCGAGATCTTTAATCTTCCGCTCATTGTGTGCCTGATCATCTTTTGCGGCGTGGTAGTCGGCATTTTCTTTCAAATCGCCTAGTTCACG
>JASMLY010000048.1 GCA_030748455.1 Phycisphaerales bacterium
TGGTAAGTGTCCAGGAATCATTAAGGTTCCAGCTACCGTTAGCCCAAGTTCCGTTCGCGTTGTCAGCGTCGTGACGAATGTCATAACTAAAGTCACCAGCAACAGTACCTGAGAGGTGAATCCAAGGATCTGGTGCATCAAAGCCACCATCGGTGTCTGTGCCAACAACAGGTGCAGTTCTTTCATCATCTACCATTGTCCAACTTGTCCAAACACCACCATTGATTTTCAATGCGAAGTTTCCATCGCCACTAGCGATTGTGAAGCCACCATCGTAACCAGCGTTACCGCCAGCACCTTGAAGGCTTGCACGTGTGTCTGCGTCCGCAAGGACGTCTTGTACGAGGCTTCGGACAGCGTTTGAACGCTCATCGTTTAGCCAGTTTTGGTTTTGATCTGCTGAAAGTTCGGCAATACGAGCTTCAGCAGCCTCGAGGCGGGTTTGAAGGTCAGCGTTCATATCGCTGCCAGCGAAACCAGCACTAGTAAGCGTCAAAGAAGCGACGCCAATAAGGTAAAGGTGACTCATTGTCAGCTCTCCTAAAAGTTGAACGACTCGGCCGACTCCCGTGGCCTTGCACGTTCTGTTCATCCACCCGCCCGCATGACTCCAGCCAACACGACTGGAACGGACGATTCTTCCCTATCGACCCAAGCGGGTCGAGAAGTTGAAGGCGGAATAGTAACCACTTCTACAGATTTGGCTACACCCACCGCCAAAAAGGTTGAAAAAAACAGCACATATTTGCAAAAATGATGCGTAACATACTGTAAACAAAACACTTAGCACGCCAAAGAATCCTCCTTTTTTTTCTCGTCCGATAACGTCTTTTCTGGTGAAAAAATTTCTGCATTTTTCTCGATAAGACCGGTCAGATCCGCGATACTGGCCACTGGAACGGCTTCTAGACCGAGCCCATCCACCTGTGTTATCGGAACTAAAATTCGGGCATACCCACGACGCGTCGCATGTGCCACTCTTTGTTCTATATTCGGCACTGCCCGAACCTCTCCACCTAACCCAATTTCGCCAATTGCACACCATCCACTTGGCAACGCCTGCCCGAAATATGCACTCATGACTGCCATACACAGGGGAAGATCGAGTGCTGGTTCAACAAGGCGGAGTCCACCAACGGATCCTGCGTACACATCTTGTTCGATGAGTTCGATTGATGCATGTTGTTCAAGAACAGCACCAAGCATTGTTAACCGACTGCTGTCTACCCCAGTTGCTCTTCGTTTTGCTTGCCCATAGATTCCCTTTGCAACGAGTGCTTGGATTTCAACAACAAAACATCGCGACCCGTGCATCACCGGTGCAGCGACCGCGCCTGCACGTGGTGGCAAGTCCGGATCTAAAAAAGCAGCAGCATCTCCCACTTCGTTCAAGCCTTCTGCGGTCATTTCAAACAACCCCACTTCTAACGTTGTTCCAAAACGATTTTTCACCCCGCGAACAGTTCGCAACCCTTGATGGCGATCGCCTTCAAAGCTCAACACAACGTCGACCATATGTTCAAGCACCCGTGGTCCTGCTAGTTGGCCATCCTTTGTCACATGCCCAACAACAATCACTGCCATGTTGTATTCGCGTGCGAGATACACGAGTTCTAAACAGCACCGCCGAATTTGCTTCACACTTCCGGGAGAAGCATCAAGGTCGCCTCGGTGTACCATTTGAATTGAGTCGACAACAAGAAGAGAAGGCTTGTGCTTTTCAACAAGTCGTTCTATGTTTTTCAAATCAGTATCCGCAAGTATTTTCAAACTCGCAAACGCTTGCCCACCTTGGTCAAGGCCACCACACAGGCGATCTGCCCGCATTTTACATTGATACGCAGATTCCTCGCTCGTTGCGTATAACACCTGTTCACCCCGAGAGACAACTTGCATTGCTGCTTGCATCATCAGTGTGGATTTACCTATGCCTGGATCACCTCCGAGTAACACGACACTTCCAGCAACGAGACCTCCGCCAAGAACACGATCAAACTCCTCTATCCCAGTGGAAATCCTTGCAATCGCCGGTGACGTAATATCTAGCAAGGATACCGCTTCGTGCACTGCTCCTTGATCAAGCATCGATTCTGCAAAAACTGCAGCAGCGTTTGAGGTATGAGCTGCTGTACTTGTTACGCATTCTTCGAAAGAGTCCCACGCATTACAGGAGGGACATTTCCCAGCCCAACGAGATGATTGATGCGTGCACTTTTTGCAGAGATAGATTGCTTTTTGTTTCTTACTTACGACCATGCGCGGAACCGTACCACGCAATACTGACATCCCATTGTCAGGGTGCCTTTTTTCGGATGACTTTTTTACTCCTCTTTATCATTGCGTTCTGTGCCTCCGCAATTCCATTTTCGTGACGAAAAGAGCTCACAACTTTTGCGAACTCACGTCTGAGCATTACTCAGACCATACCTCTGTGTATACCTCTGAGCATACCTCTGAGCATACCTCTGAGCATACCTCTGTGCAATGCTCAGAGCATTGCACAGAGGTATGCTCAGAGCAGGTTGTAAGTAATTATGAGATAAGTGTTTGAACCCACAAGTTGCAGCATTTTTGATGAACCACAAAGTCGCAGAAGCGCGGTGGGTTGTTACGTGATGTGTTTTCTCTTCATCGACCACGCCCACTTCGCCCACGACTGAACCGATCGGCGTTTTTCGGAAGTTGAAATGTCAAATTCGCCCTCTTTGCCAAACGCAGTTTCTTTGCGCCACTGCAGATAGGAACCATACCCCGTTTTCCCCTTGCACCGGAGAAACAAACAGATCATCACCCACAACCCACCAAGTGTTGCACAAGCCCTACGCATGACCACTCGGTGCGCTGAATCTGCTCCCAATCAATTCAATTCGCTTGTTTGTCGCCGCGGTTGGTAGGAGTGGTCGCATGAGAACCATAATGAGTACAGCGGCAATCGAACCAATCCACAAGTATGAAGTCCAACCAAAAAACACGAACGTCGAAACAACCAACACCAATAAGAGCGACGTTGGGATCATGCCCTCCCATGCAAGTCGCATGAGTTGGTCAAATCGGAATCGCGGTAGTGTCCAGCGAATCATCATCGCAAGGAAAACAAGGAAAATGACTTTTGCAAGTACGATCCCAAATTGCAACGCGATAAGCAGGATGCCACCACTCGCTGGGAGATCCCAACCCATGATGGGGTTGAGGGACCACCCTCCGAGGAAGAGTGTTGTAAAAAACGCTGCGCCCACGAACATATGGATGTACTCGCCCATAAAAAAGAGCGCCCATCGCATGGATGAATACTCTGTATGCCAACCACCAACGAGTTCCTGTTCTGATTCTGCAAGATCAAATGGTGCACGGTTTGACTCGGCAAGTAAGCAAACATAAAACAACAATGCAGCTATGGGTTGTTGAATGATGTTCCACTGCCCATTCAGTTGCTGTGCAACGATCGTTTCAGGAAGCAACGTTCCCGAGGCAAGGACGACACAAAGTAGCGCAAGACCCATTGGAATTTCATAGCTGATGATTTGCGCACTTGCACGCAAACCTCCCAAGAAAGAATATTTGTTGTTCGATGCCCAGCCCCCGAGTGCAACACCATACACACCAAGCGAAGCAGTCGCGACTATATAGATGACACCAATATTGATATTGGCACCCATGATCGCAACCGACGTATCGCCAATCTCAAGATACCCACCCCATGGAATAACAAGAAAACCGATCATCGCAGGAATCACCGTCAGCGCTGGGGCAAGCATAAACAAACCCTTGTCGACGCTTTTTGGGGTGAAATCTTCTTTGAAGAAAAGTTTCAACCCGTCGGCGATTGGCTGAAGCAACCCCATTGAACCAACTCGATTCGGTCCAATTCGATCTTGCACCCACGCGCACACTTTTCGTTCAAGCAAAATAAAGTACGCAGCCAATCCAAGCGACAGATGAAGGACAAGGACAATTACCACAACAGAAGTGATAAGCTGAGGAGTAATGAAGGCGGGGATCCAAGTAGGCATAATTAGGGGATTATAGTACGACGGTAGCGATCAGGCTGAGACATGATTTCCTGTCTGGGCTTCTTTTCCATCGAACGAAAAATGATCTTGCAGCGCAGAAACGGACCAAGATCCTGCCCTGAGCGCTTCGATTGCTGAGACCGCTGCTCTTGCCCCTGTGATTGTTGTAATCATTGGAACCCTTGCTTCGACTGCCGTGGCACGGATGCGACCCTCATCTGTTTGAGCGCCGGTTTTCGTAGGTGTGTTCATAATAAGGGCGATCGATCCATTTGCGATGAGGTCCCGAATGTTTGGACGAGCACCTTCAGATATTTTTCGAATGAGTTTTGTTTCAACACTGTGGCTTGCAAGTAACTCACGTGTACCGCGGGTTGTAAAGACTGTGAAGCCCATTGATACGAGGGAACGAGCGACTTCAATCGCTCGCGGTTTGTCTGAATCTCGAACAGAAAGAAAAACATTTCCACGTGTTGGCAGATGGCGGCTTACCGCCATCTTTGCTTTTGCAAGTGCAACAGCGAGTGATCGATCCATGCCCATCACTTCTCCGGTAGAGCGCATTTCAGGGCCAAGTGCCACATCAACACCTGGGAATTTTTCAAATGGAAAGGCTGGCTCTTTCACTGCGTAGAAACCTGTATCGTGTACTTCTACCGTTTCAAGTTCTTGAAGTGAACTGCCCATCATGACCTTTGCTGCGATCCGAGACCAAGGAACACCTTTTGCTTTTGCAACAAAGGGAACAGTTCGAGATGCCCGTGGGTTCACTTCGATCACGTAAATCTCTTCGTCCTTCACAGCAAGTTGCACGTTCATTAAGCCACGAACTCGTAACCGTTTCGCCATCGCCTTAGCTTGACGTCGAACTTCCTTCATGATTGGTTTTGAGAGAGAAAATGGTGGAAGCACACAACTGCTATCACCGCTGTGAATGCCCGCTTGTTCAATGTGTTCCATGATGCCACAAATAACTGCGCATGGTTCATCACCCGAAAGGTTGACTTGCGTGGACGCAGTTGCTTCGTGTGGCGCAAAGTCTGCAACAACATCTACGTCTATCTCCGTTGCTTCAGACAAAAACCGATCGATAAGAACCGGTGCGTTTGCAAGTTCAGAAACGTCAACTGCCGTTTGCATGTAATACTTAAGTGCAGTTTCGTCACTACAAATTTCCATGCCACGCCCACCTAAGACGTAACTTGGACGGACAAGTACGGGGTATCCAAGACGCTGCGCAATCACGACCGCTTCATCAAGAGAATATGCAATCCCATTTTCTGGTTGGCGAAGTTCAAGTTCGTCAAGCATCTCTGTAAAACGATCGCGATCTTCGGCAAGGTCTATTGCTTCGAGCCCTGTCCCGATGATCGGAACACCTGCTGCTGCCAAACCGTGCGCTAAATTCAGCGGTGTTTGCCCGCCAAACTGCACAATCACACCAGCAACGTTTCTCTCAACGTTCAAACGCTCAAGAATATTGAGTGTGTCTTCAAGCGTCAGTGGCTCGAAAAACAGAAGATCGCTCGTGTCGAAGTCTGTACTCACTGTTTCTGGGTTCGAATTGACCATGACGGATTCAAAACCCATTTCCTTCGCGGCGAACGCTGCTTGGCAACAGCAATAATCGAATTCAATCCCCTGCCCAATCCGATTCGGTCCACCACCGAGAATAACCATTTTTTGCTTTTCGGTGATGCGTATTTCATCATCAACCACAGAAGAACCATCGATGTTTTCAATTGGTCGTTCATAGGTTGAATAGTAATACGGGGTAATCGCCTCAAACTCAGCCGCGCACGTGTCAACAAGTTTGTACACAGGCTCGACTCCGAGGGATTTGCGATGTTTACGAACTTCTAAAATAGTATCAGTCGAAATGATGCCGCAGTACAAGTAAGCAAGTTGTGGGTCAGAGTATCCAAACTCTTTCGCTCTTCGCATCAAACTTGGAGAAACCTCACTCAGGGTTTTCACACATTGCAATTCGTCTTCAAACTCGACAAGTTGTGCAAGTTGGTCGAGAAACCATGGGTCGATCGAAGTAAGTTTGTGCAGCCGTTCAAGTGACCAACCCATTTTCATGGCATAGCGAATGTAGTACATTCGTCCTTGGCTTGGCACAGACAGTTTGCGAATCATCGTATCTTCGTCAATTGGCCACTCGACTTCTGTGTCATTCCTTGAAGATCTAAGCCAACTATCGTTTTTATCCAACCCAAATCCAAACCGCTTTACCTCCATTGAACGTATCGCTTTTTGGAAACTTTCCTTAAACGTTCTGCCAATGCTCATTGCCTCGCCGACAGATTTCATTTGGGTTGTTAATGTTTCATCTGATTCTGGAAATTTTTCAAACGTCCAGCGAGGCATTTTTGTAACGACGTAATCGATGGAAGGTTCAAAACACGCTGATGTTGTTTTTGTAATGTCGTTACGCAGTTCATCTAGGGTGTACCCAACTGCAAGCAACGCAGCAATGCGAGCAATTGGGAATCCAGTTGCTTTTGATGCAAGTGCGGAACTTCTTGAGACGCGTGGGTTCATTTCAATGACAATGAGTTCGCCGTTCTTCGGATTTACTGCAAACTGCACGTTCGAACCACCGGTATCAACGCCAACCTCTCGCATAATGGCAATAGCACCATCACGCATTCGTTGGTATTCCTTGTCTGTCAATGTCAGAATTGGAGCAACGGTGATCGAATCTCCTGTGTGAACACCCATTGCATCAATGTTTTCGATCCCGCACACGACAACACAATTGTCATTTTTATCTCGGACGACCTCAAGTTCATATTCCTTCCAACCAAGTGCCGACTCATCAATCAGAACTTGATCGATCCGCGAAGCGTCGATTCCCCTCCGAACAATGTGTTCAAACTCTTCTCGATTGTAGGCGATCCCACCGCCACTTCCACCAAGTGTAAATGCTGGGCGGACAATCGCTGGTAACCCAATTTCATCAAGAAAGGCAAAGGCGTCATCCATGTTGGAGACGGTCGCAGACCGAGCTTGCTGCAGTCCTGCACGATCTACAACCCCTCGAAATGCTTCGCGGTCTTCTGCTCGGAAGATAATCTCGCGATTTGCACCGATCATTTCTACATCAAACTCTTCAAGCGTTCCCAACTCTTCAAGTTCACAGGCGCAATTTAATGCTGTTTGCCCCCCAAGGGTAGGCAATAGAGCATCGACCGGAGTTCCGAGTTCTCGCTCTCTTTGCAGAACGCGACGAACTGCCTCTGGCGTGATGGGCTCGATGTATGTCCGATCAGAAAATTCTGGATCGGTCATGATTGTCGCCGGGTTTGAATTGACCAATACAACACGAAAGCCCTCTTCTAAGAGGGCTTTACAGGCTTGCGTACCAGAATAATCAAACTCGCACCCTTGACCAATAACGATTGGCCCAGAGCCGAGAATCAGAATCGAGTGAATATCATTCCTTCGAGGCATAGGTGTGCTCTACGTTGCGCGTAAACTTGTGGCAGGATACCCTTCTTTTCCCGTTCTGGCTAGTGCAAAGTCTGGCGTGACGGAGAAGGTTGCTGAGGGTAGGATGTGGGGAATGGTTGAATGGATCGTGTATGGCACCTTGACGTGTGGGATCATCGCTGCAGTGTTCTATTGGTGGGCATTGCCCGCTCTTAGTACGCGAACCATGGGGGACAGGCCTACCGCTGTTTTGTGGTATCTCAATACGTGGTATGTACGATTGGTGCACCGCCTGCAAGCCACAGGGACGGAACTGATCCCAAACTCGTTGACACCAGGTCCCCTTGTGGTGATCTGCAACCATCAAAGCCCCATCGATCCCCTCCTTGTGCAATCGCAGTGCAGGTTTAAAATTCGCTGGTTGATGGCAAAAGAGTACATGATTCCAGCCGCCAATCTCGTTTGGAAGCTCAGTGAAGTCATCCCTGTGACTCGGGATGGTCAAGATTCCGCCGGGCTCCGAATTGCCATACGTTGTTTGAAAGAGAACGGTGTCATTGGACTGTTCCCAGAAGGAGGCATCAAAGAACCTCGTTGCCATGTCCACCCCTTCCTTGAAGGCGCAGGTGCAATGATCGCAAAAACACAAGCAACAGTACTCCTCGCAGTTGTTGATGGAACACCAACGAACGATGACATGGGCAAAGCGCTTCGAGAACGATCCAACTCAAAAGTTACGTTTATTGACCTCATCACATTTCCTGAGCACATGACTGGTGCTGAAATTACAAGCCAACTCCGTGCTCGAATCGCTGAAACAACCCAGTGGCCATTGGTACACTAACGCTGTGATTACTCGATTACGCGGAAAACTTGTTTCAGTCGATAAAGGAACTGCACACATTGAGGTTGACGCCTTCACGTACGAGTTACTCATACCTGCGGCAAATGAGGAACAACTTGTGAATCGAATTGGAGAGCAAATTGAATTTCACACGTTGCATTATTTTGAAGGTCAGTCACAAGGCTCATCCTTCATACCAAGACTTGTCGGTTTCTCCTGCGATCGAGACCGCGATTTCTTCCAACTCTTTACAACAGTAAAGGGAATTGGGAATCGAAAAGCATTACGTGCACTCGTTCGACCTTTCGGTGAAATTGCTTCAGCAATTGCCAACAAAGATACAGCCTCGCTCACTTCACTCCCAGAAATCGGAAAACGAAGTGCAGAAACAATCATCGCAGAACTCCACGGAAAAATTGACCTGTTTGTCGGTGGCTCGATGCCAAGTATCGAAATCAAAATGCCCTCATTTGGCGAGGATGCTATTGCAATGCTGATACAACTTGGAGAATCTCCACGAGACGCACGAAAACTTGTACACCGTGCAATCGAACATGAACCGTCGATTACATCTGCAGACCAGCTCGTCCAAACCTCTTTTCAACTGAAAGGTGTGCAATGAGACATGCAATGATTATGGCTGGTGGGAGTGGAACACGACTTTGGCCGATGAGTCGAGGAGAAACACCCAAACAACTTATTCCACTTTTTAAAGGCAAGTCGCTTTTACAGATTGCTGTTGAACGTCTCGATGGTGTTGTAGAACCCGCCCACCGTTGGATTTGTACTGGCCAAAAACATTGCGAGGCTATTTGCGAATCACTCCCTCAATTCGCTGAAGACCAGTTACTCGGTGAGCCTGAGGGACGAGACACGCTCAACGCTGTCGGCTTTACGGCTACCGTTCTCCATAAACTTGACCCAAATGCCATCTTTGCTGTGCTCACCGCAGATCACATCATTCGACCACAAGCAGAATTTTCTAGATGTTTGCAAACTGGATTTTCACTCGTTGAAGAAGATCCATCTCGGTTTATTACCTTTGGCATCACGCCAACATTCCCTGCAACGGGCTACGGGTATGTAGAACTTGGTGAAACGATCACTGAAGGATCGCATGCTTGTCTACGGTTCGTGGAAAAACCAGACGCAGCAACGGCTGAGAACTATATTGCTTCTGGCAACTTTGCTTGGAATAGTGGCATGTTCGTGTTCCATTGCAAAACTGTGATCGATGCGATCGCTCGAATGCAACCAGATTCCGCCGCGGGGCTTGCACGCATTGGCGAAGCGTGGGGTACGTCGCAGCAACAAGAAGTCCTCGATCGAGTGTATCCCACTCTTCCTAAAATTAGTGTTGACTACGGACTAATGGAACCCGCTGGAGCTGACAAGGCCGTATCGATTTGCACAGTTCCGATGCACGTCGAGTGGCTCGATGTTGGGTCGTGGCCAAGTTACGGGGAAACACTTGAAGCCGATGGTCAAGGAAACAGGTCAGACACTCGATGTTTTACGCTTGATTGCAACAATACCCTCGCTGTTTCTGATGATCCAAATCATGCGCTCACAATGATTGGTTGCCAAGATCTCATCGTTGTGCATACAAAAGACGCAACCCTTGTGTTCCCTGCATCAGAAGCTCAAAGAGTCAAGGAAATGCACGGCCTCGTCGACAGTGATTTACGATGAGATTTTTAGGTGTAGATCTTGGCGATAAACGAACAGGGTTAGCTATTGCAGATGAAGAACCACCCATGGTTCACCCAATCCAAGTTTTAGATATCCCCATTGGCGAGCAACTTGTTGATGCAATCATTCACGCAATTGAAACGCATTGTGCAGACGCAATTGTACTTGGGTTGCCACTTGATATGGATGGGTCTGTTGGTCCAAGGGCCAAACTCACAAAAGAGTTTGGTGAGAAAATTACAAGCAAAACAACAGTTGACATGTATTTCCAAGATGAACGCCTTACATCAGTCGCTGCAGAAGAGCACCTCTCTCAAAGTGGTCGAACACATAAACAAAAAAAGAAGGTACGTGACGCGATTGCTGCCTCTGAAATTCTCAGTGATTTTCTTGCCTCACGAAACCACGAACAGTAGCATGGGTGCAAGTACTTGCGACTTGTTTACACTCATCTACCGTAGAAGAAACAAGTACCACAGTTCGCACTGAAAGAACATCGAGTGAGGCACAATGTTTTTGCAATACCACACAATCGAGCCGGGGTGGGTCTTTACCCTCAACTACCTCTGGGAGGGTGCGGTGTACTTGCGCTGAAGGAATGCCGGAATGGTCAACGATTATTTCTTTCACGAGTGTACACTCGCTCGTTCCATCGACGCACCACAAATGTGTGGATTGCCAAGGAAGGCCACGAACTATTGGGTCATACATGAGCCGTTCATACAGTGGTTCAAGATCCTTTGCATTGCTCAGGGCAAGTTGAAAATCGCCAAATTTCGACACACTAGAACTCGCTTCTGCATAAATAAACGCAGCAATTGCGTCAATCAATTCGTCTTGTTGTTGCCGAACAACAATAGTCCCATTTGGTATTTCAATAACATCTTCACCCCCTTCTGCATCATCGAATTGATACGGACCTTCAAGTGATTCCTCAATGAATTTTTCACCCTCCCTCGATCGTGGTGTTTGGTCTTGTTCGTTCATTCGCTTGATTCTGGTTCCGGACCCAATTGGGGTGCTTGGTTGTTTGTAAGCCCAAGTTTTTTGGCAAACCACTCATCCATTTCAACAATGACTGATGCACGAAACACTGATCCATGGTCGCCACCCTCGATCACACGAACCATTGCATCAAAATCTTTCTCATTGAAAAACTCCCCCAAGTCGATCACTGGTTGTTCAAGATAAAAGGTATCGAGACCGCCGGCGATGATCTTAATTTTCCCCGCAAGTTTCGGGGAAAGTTCCTCCCAATGTTCTTCGAGCACTGTACGTATGTCATACGCTTTCCAGTACTCAACAACTTCTTGGTGGACTTCTCCGCTCTGACGATCGCATAGTTTTTTGGGTCTACCATCATCTCCTTTTGGACTAAAAGCCCATTCAAAAGAGCCCATTTGCCCACCATCTACAAGCGTATCATCGAGGGCATAAAACTCTGGGGCTAACAACACGGGCGATCCACCCATTCTTGCGATTGGCCTTGGTTCACCGTGTTCGTCGAACAACACATTCGCATGTTCAGCGTAGAGGTCAGCAGTTTGAAAGTTCCGAAAGTCAATAGGATCGGGAGCAAGACTCCACGCACAAGAGAACAAATCTGGGTTTTGAATGAGAAGCCACAATGAAGCCCAGCCTCCCGAAGAATGTCCTGCAAGGTATCGTTTTTCAGCAGATCCACCGAGGTTGTATTTCTCTTCAAGGAAGGGAAGAAACTCATCAATAAATGCTGTCATTCGTGGACCGTTGTTTTCAGAGTCCGCAAAGACGTGATGCCCGCCGTAACACTGCGCATTTAAAATGACTCTGCACACCTGATCGTCATAGAACGAAGCAGTGAACATCATTTTCATATACCGCCCGCCATAGTGATCGCTCCCATACCCACCAATCCAATAGGTAACTGGATAGGGCTCTTCACGGTTTGGGTCGTACTCATCAGGAACAATAACGCACGCACCGTGCTGGATTTCTCTACCGTGGAACTCGCTGAGGAGTTCACTCTTCGTTTCAATCAGCCGCAGATTTTTATGGGGTTTCCAATCACGAGTTGGAACTGCGTTTTCTAACTCTAATGAAACGGTTCCCGCGTTTTGCCCATTCCCCTCAAACACGACACCCGATCCATACAACCCTCCTTCAAATGCAATTCTTGAAGTGTCTAGGTTTCTTCGAAGTACAGCAACGGCTTTCCAAGGACCATCAGTAAGTTCGGATGGGGGTCCCGTCAAGCCCTTCGCTTGCTCGGAAACAATCAGGGGTGTATCTTTTTCCCAATCTTCAACTTCCACTGAATAAAAAGGTTCTGGATTGAACCAATTTGGACCACCGATCAGAGGAACTTTTCCTTTGGTCAACATGATGTAGAGTCGACCAGAAACGACATCTCCGACATCACCATGGTGCGTCACAGAAAATTCCAAGGGACGCACTTCTGTCTCAGGCTCAGGGACGGGGTTTGTTAACAGAAGCAGAAACGTGAGGATGGGTACAAGCATCAGTTCATTGTAGCGACCTAGCCCACCTCGCCCAAGCCAAACCGGCTGCACTCGCACCAAGAAGCAACGCACCGTTTGCTTGATGGAGGGTGGTGAGGATCACTTCATACATCGGAATGTGGTCACCCGATTGTAGTAATACCGCAATGAGTGCTCCACCACCAAGGAGTAACTGCAGCCCTACAAGTGCTAGGATGATCACACCAAATGTTTTTAATGGGTACATGCCCCGATCGCGCAAACGCAGGCCAAACAAAACAGCAAAGATCAGTACAAGAAAAGCAACTGCAATGTGGGTGTACAGAACATGGGTTGCTTTTGGTGCAAGTGTTTCAACACCAAGCATGTGCCGATACACTGCACCGAGAACGAGTTGGAAGACCATGGAACCCAATAACAACCAACCAAAAAGAACATCTTTTGAATTGGTGGTTTTTTCAGTCAAGCCTGCCCTCCAAGATGGTGCCATCATTGCTGCGAGCCAGACGAACCCTGCAAAAATGAGTTGTCCGACAACGCCGTGCACAACACCAATCCAAACATTTGGGTTAAGGAGTTCGCGATCTTGAGAAAGGGTCAGATGACCTGTCACCCGTAATCCACCAAGCAATCCCTGCAAACAAACAAGTAAAAAAATGACCGTTGCGACAGTGCGCATGGTTTTGCGTGTGCTCCACCTGAACGCACACGCGAGCAATACAAGCGAAGTTATTCCTACGAACATCCCCGTCAAGCGGTGCGCATGTTCATAAAAAACGCCTTCGTTTTCTGATGAGACCATTTCAGTCAGTGGGTAGAGCAGCATGTTGTGCCCGTAACTGTTTGGCCAGTCTGGAACTGCAAGCCCCGCCTCCATCCCTGTCACAAGCCCCCCCGTGACGAGCATTAAAAAAACGAGAACTGCTGCAGTGACGAAAAATCGGTACTGCCAATCGACTCTGGCTAGGTTGGGTCTCATAGAAGATCCAACTTTTGACCCGATGAAGGTCAACCCAACTGAGCCTCCGAATAATAGTGCAAACCAGAGAAAACCCTTTGAAAACATCTCTTCACTACCCGAGCCTCCAACAAGGCTTCCTAGTAGCATCAAATTGAGGAACGCCGAAATGCTCCCAATCCAAACACTCTGAAGGCTCGATCCCCCACATGTAGCATTCACTACTCCTGCATACGCCAAACTTAAACCTGCAAGTATAAAAAGCACTTCGCCGCTTGATGGACCTGCAAATAGGAGGGATACATAACTGAACATCCACATCGCTGTTGTTGCAGCAAATGCCAATGTTAACGTTCGGGCAACTGTCTCAAGTGTTCTCATGGCGAAAGATACATATACTACTCGGTTGCACGTTTTTTATGAATGACCAACCAATACCAATACACGTAAATGCACGTAAAGAAGGACTTTCAGGTCTTCTTCAAGCATACGCAGAACTCACCAAAGCCAAACTCAGTGTCCTTGTTGTCATGAGTACTGGCGTTGCTTTTGTCATGGCGAGCGAACTCGGTGTTGACTGGTTGGTACTCTTGTGGACCATATTGGGCACGACATTAAGCGCAGGTGCTGCAGCTGCCCTGAACCAACTCTTCGAATACAAACGCGATTGTGCAATGCACCGAACACTCGGGAGGCCGTTGCCCTCGGGACGAATTTCCAAAGTCCACGCCTTCGTCGTAGGAATGGCACTCGCATATCTCGGAATTTTTACACTCGCCATAGGTGCAAATCCTGCAGCTGCGGGGATTTCGTTCCTTACGATCCTTTTTTATGTGTTGGTCTATACACCTCTGAAGCCAAAAACTACATTGAATACATTTGTTGGTGCGTTTGTCGGTGCGCTCCCTCCGCTCATTGGATGGGTCGCTGCAACCAACGCGCTGAGCGCTTCTGCTTGGCTACTTGCGGGAATTTTGTTCCTCTGGCAAATTCCACACTTTCTCGCACTCGCGTGGAAATATCGTGAACAATATGAACAAGGAGGATTCTATATGCTTCCTTCGGTGGATCCAAGCGGCGAGCTCACTGGTAGAGCGAGCGTGCTTGCATCACTCTGCCTCATTCCACTCTGTTTGCTACTCACGAGTGTGGAGACCACGAACTCTGTGTTTGCTCTTTGTGCATCACTGCTCAATACATGGTTTGTCATTGTCTCGTTTCAGTTTTGGAAATCACCAAATAATACAACTGCAATGAAAATGTTCATTGCAAGTATCATCTATTTACCACTGCTCTTCCTTCTCATGTTACTTACGAGACAATACGTCACATTTCAAGATATCACGGCGACAATCCTATGACAGATCAACAAGTCCGACTTACGTTCAAAGATGGTGGCTGGGTTTTAGTGATGACTGGAATCGTTTTACTTGGTGTGATTGTCTGGGCGCTTGCACCAGCGATCTTTCGTCTTGCTGACCTCCCACCCGGTGATAATAAAAACATCGAAACGTATGAATTCAATCTATCTGAATTACAATTAGAACGTTCGACGGTCGTTCCTTCGATGCGGCATCGAAATATGTCACCTGTAGTCTTAGAACCACAGACAGTTTCACCTGAAGAGATACAAGTACTAAACAATTCCAAACGCGACCCCCTACTCGTGAGCAAAGACCTCGTCGTTGGAGTTGAAATCAATGGTGAATCTAGGGCATACCCATTGCATTTTTTGCATGTTCATGAAATTGTGAATGACACTCTTGGAGGAATTGATATCGCAGTATTCTGGCACTGGCCAAGTGGGCACGTTGCCGTCTTCGAGAGAATGCTCAATGGGACACTTGCAGAGTTTGCAAATAGCGGCCTCTCGGGTAATGGGGGTATGTTGTTTTACCCCCTCTCTGAAATCGTTGGAAATGAAACACTCTACGCCGCACTGCTTGAAAAATCAGTAACCGGAAATTCAGAGCAACTTACTCCAATCCCACACTCAGTTGTAAGTTGGAAAGTCTGGCACGAACAGCATCCCAACACGACATCTCTCGCACCAGATGCGCAAATGAAAAAACGATACCGCAAAGCGAGCCCCGAACTCTATTTTCGTACTGAAAAAATTCATTTCCCTGCAAACCCGATGCCAGACGATCGCATCAACCCAAAAACCCCAGTTGTGTCTGTCCGAGTAGGTGACAGTTCTAAAGTTTTCTCACTGCCTGCCATCCTTGAACATGTTGGTGATGAGGGAACATTTTCGACGATCATTGGAGATGTTGAAATCGACATTACCGCCTACGCCACGCCCCTCGCTGTTTCTGTGAAGCGCAACGATGGTATACCCGTGCACACAACTCGGTCTCTCTGGTTTGCGTGGTTTGCAAATCATCCCGAAACTACAGTAGAGCCACTCGATTCGTTACGTCACTAATATGGTGACAAAAAACGCAATCCAAACGACTACCAAAAAACGCCAGTAGAACAACAGTAATGGATAGAGTCTCTTTTTCGTCTGCTTTTGTTTTGCAAATGCTCCTTTTAGTAAAACAACAAAACCTCCAAGTGTATAAAGCAGGTGCATCGTCACAAGCACAATGACTGCCACACGTGCAGCAGAAATTGCATCGTGCAGCACACCGCGAGGAGGCAACTCTGAAACAAATGAATTGTTAAATCTTGTCACTGCGATCAGTTGTAACGCCACAAACAAGATGGTGAGCAATGTCGCAAACCGAAACCTCCCCTTGCCAATCGCTAAACAAGAGACAAGCAGCACTCCGCTATTCATCCAGAACAGAATCGGAATATCGACCGATTCCGTTGGCTGCGCATTCGATTGAATGATCGCAATCACAACAACTGCTATTGTCGACAACAAAAGTAATGCCCCAACACATAAAAGCAGACCGAGCCAAGTGGCGCGGTCTGCTCCTGAATCTGACTGAAATACGCGCTTTGCGCTTCCTTGCATTAGTGCCCTTCTTTAATTTTGGACATTGCCTCAACCACTTCTGGCGTGTCCCCCTTGATGATTTCTGGTTGATACTCCACTGTATCTGTTAAGGCGATTGCGATAAACAACACAACAAAAAGGATCGAACCAACAAACACAAATCCAATAAATGGTCGATCCCAACGAAGGTGCATAAAGTACAAACCAACGAACGTCGCTTTTACACTCGCAACGAAGAGCGCCATAATAATGCCCATTTCAGCAATATTGATTTCGGTGAAGTCGTACAGAGACACCCAAACAGTGACGGCTGTGAGAAATAACAAAATAGCACAGATCAATGTGAGAAATTTTATCGAAACGATGTGACCAACTTGTGCATCATGAGTTTGATCTTGGTGTGTAGACATAACAGTTATCCGTTTACCTCTTCGCCAGGATGGACGGCATCTTTTCGCCAATCGTATCCCTGCTCTGCTTCGTTCCATTCAAGTACGCTGTAATCGTAACAATCACCAACTTCTGGTTGGTCTGAGAAGTTGTCCCAAGGTGGGGGTGATGCACATTGCCATTCCAAACTTCGCCCGCCCCATGGGTTCGCGGGTGCTTTTTTCCCTCCAAAGATAGAATGGAGAAGATAGATTGCTGTGATCACAAAACCAATCGCCATGACGACTGAACCAACCGTTGAGATTACGTGATACACCTGAAATTCTGGAATATAGGTTGCGTAACGACGAGTCATCCCACGTGATCCCATCATGAACTGTGTAAAGAATGTCACGTTGAATCCTACAAACACAGTGATGCAGCCGATGCGTCCCCACATCTCGTTGTACATTTTTCCTGTCATCTTCGGCCACCAGTGGTGCATACCACCAATGAAACCGATGAGTGCGGAACCCATCATCGTGTAATGGAAGTGTGCAACAATAAAGTAGGATTCATGTAAGTGAACGTCTGTTGCAAGTGTTGCACAGTACAACCCTGTCAATCCACCAATACCGAAAATAAAGATGAACGAAAGTGCATACAGCATCGGCGTGTTAAAACTAATCGAACCCTTATAGAGTGTTGCCAACCAGTTGAACACCTTGACGGCTGATGGAATCGAAACACTAAATGTAATTAATGAGAAGATAATGTTCACGAGTTGGGATTGCCCAGCAGTAAACATATGGTGCCCCCAAACGAGGAAACCAAAGATAGCAATTGCAATGGAACTGTATGCAATAAACTTATATCCAAAGATGTGCCGATGCGAGTGAACCGAAATCAGTTCGCTGACAATACCCATCGCTGGCAAAATCATAATGTACACCGCTGGGTGTGAGTAGAACCAGAAGAAGTGTTGGTACAAAATTGGATCGCCGCCCATCGCCGGATCGAAAATACCTATCCCAAACGCTCTTTCGACAATGAGAAGAAGAAGGGTAATACCAACAACTGGTGTCGCCAAAATTTGAATAATTGCTGTGGCGTAGGTACCCCACAGGAAGAGTGGCATTCTAAACCACGTCATCCCCTTTGGGCGAAGCCTATGAATCGTGACAATGAAGTTCATGCCCGTAAAAATGGAACTAAACCCAAGAATAAACGCACCAATGAGGGCGGGTATGACACCCCCCATCGAAGATGCCTTGTCAATACTATATGGGGTGTAGAAGGTCCACCCTGTATCAACACCACCGGTTCCTAGTGCGATCAAAAAGAAAACCAATCCCGCAACCCACAACCAAAAGCTAAAGAGGTTTAACTTCGGAAAAGCCACATCCTTTGCCCCAAGCATAATAGGGAGTACAAAGTTTCCTAATGCGGCTGGGATCGCAGGGATGATGACCAAGAAAACCATGATTGCACCGTGAACGGTGAATACTTGGTTGTATTGATCTTGTGTGAGCATTGTTCCCTCTGGTGTTAAGAGGTGGAACCGAATCAACATGGCGAATACTCCGCCAAGGAAGAATGCTGTAAGGACCCCAACAAGGTACATCACGCCGATTCGCTTGTGATCAAGCGTAAAGAGCCATGACAGAATGCCCTTGGTGTGATTGAGGTAGTTGTCTGTACTACCCAAAGAACTGTGTTGTGCATCAATCGTTGTCATGTTTACTCCGCAGGTGTTCCGTCAGTATTTACTGTGATATTGCCACGTTCATCTGTCACATCATCGAGATGTTTGAGCATTTCAATGATGGCAGTAATTTGTTTTTCTTTAAGTTGGCCTTGGAACGAAGGCATCGAACCAAGATATCCTTCGACAATGTGTTTTTGAGGATCCACAATCGACTCTCGAATGTAATTCTCTGGTTCGCCATACTCGGTTGCATCACCAAGCATCGATGCAAGAGATGCACCATTTGTGAATTTCATTTGTCCATTTTTTGCTCGGTCCCAAAGACCTTTGAACGTGGGTCCTGTTCCATCTGTCCCATCAAGCGAGTGGCATGAGACACAGCGGTTGTACAGCCTGTTAATCGCATACGCAGGAAGTTCCCCGATTGACATGTCTTCGTACTCGCTTGCAAGTTTGGTCATCATCGGAGCGAACTCCTCTTCTGGAACAACGTGTACAACAGCGAGCATTTTTGAGTGGTCTTTGCCACAATATTCAGTGCAGTTCAGTTGGTAGTCGCCTACTTTGGTTGCTTCAAACCACAGTGATGTGTAGCGACCTGGAATCACATCCATTTTTACCCTGAAATCTGGAATCCATAAACTGTGCAGCACATCATTGGATGTCATCAGCAAACGAACTGGTTTGTTGACCGGAACAGTAAGTTCCGCGACTTGTGTTGCACCATATTCAGTATGGTTAAAGGTCCATGACCATTTTTGGGCAGTAACCTGAACTTCGTAACACCCTTCTGGTGCTTCCCGAAGATTGAGATACCCCTTCATGCCAACTGTAAAAATCACAACAACGAGTAACAGTGGAATGACTGACCAAGTCACTTCCAATGCAGTGTTGTGTGTTGGACCTTGCACATTGATGTCAGGTGACGTTCTTCTATATTTGATGCAGAAGTACACCATCAAGCCAACAATCAAAGCGAAAAAGACATAGCAAATCCACGTGATCACATTAAAAGTCAGATCAACACCCTCAGCCGCAGTTGAAGCGGCTCGCGGTAGCCAAAAGCCACCGTTATCAGCAGGCGTCGCTGTTGTAAGTAGTACGTTTGAAATAAAATCGATCATGAGGTTTGTTCCGATTTGTCCTCTGCGGGTATCTCTGTCTTCTGTTTTACTGGACTCGTTTTTGCTAAGAGTGTGACACCTCCAGCAACAACAATGAGTGTTGTCACTCCTGCCATTCGCATAATCTTCCATGCACTAGGTGTAAAACTATTGCTGTCTGGGTCGTATTGGTAACAGTTAAAGAGAAGAAACGTGTCAATAAGTGAACCTGTTTTTCCTTCTGAAGCCTCGACTAACGCAAGACGCAAATCCCTACCAGAGAACTTTACGTCATTCATATACCGAGAAATTTTTCCGTCGGGTGTGAGAAACATGATGCTCGCTGTATGGTGAAACTCGCCACTCTTTGGATCAAACACATATCCAAATCCAAGCGAATCTGCGAGTTTTGTGATGTTGTGTTGGTCGCCGGTAAGGAAATGCCAATGTTGTTCAGCACCTTCTCGGTCATATTTTCCTACATACCCCTCTTGGTTTTTCAATGCAAGCGGGGATTTTTCGTCTGGATTGATGCTGACTGTGACAATGTCAAAGTCTTCTCCGAGATTCAACTTCATTTCACGTAAACCGTCCACTAAGCCATTAAGTGTCAGGCTGCAAAGCATTGGACAGCGGTAATAATTAAGTGTCACGATGATAGGTTTTTCACCGTTGAAATATTCTGACAACTCAATGATTTCGCCCTGCTCATCTGCAAACGAAAGATTCAGTGGAATCTGGTCGCCTAAGTTTTGTGTAATTCCAACTCCTTCAAGTTCCTCAATCTTTTCGTCAGAAAATGTTGGCCCAGCAGCAGCCATGTGCGAAATTGGGAACAACAACGCCGTGATGAAGCAGTAGGATGTGAAAGAACGAAAATGCATATTATTTTGTAGTACCCGCGACGATGTCCATCGCATCATCAATTGGTATAACGAGGCGATCCGTTGGTTCGCCTGAATCAGAGTGGTGACGAACCCAATGTGCAGACTCTTCTAAAACTGCCTGCTGGGAAGCCATAATCATGTCCCGTTGTTCAAACGTCACATTGATGTTTTTTACTTCTGCCTCGGTCATCAAAGAACGGTAATACACACCAGAAGCAATAAGAACTGTTGCGATCATAAGAAATGATCCACCAATACCGATTGCCCATGTTCCCCAACCATCTGGGTCTTCATGATCGTTCAAAATGTCATCGTGTGCATTGTGATTAGAAGTACTCATGATGTGCTGCCTTACGCATTTTCAAAGTGCAATGCTTCATCCAATCGTGGATCGGATGATGCAACTAAGTTACAAGATCGAAGATTGATCATGGTGCCTCCACAGAAGAGTGCGAACATGCCAATCAAACAAGTGAAATTCACAAGAGTAAACCCATACCCAACAGAAACTGCGCCACTCGAAACCATCTCTACAAGTTGGTTATAACTTGAGGCTTCGGACATTGCAGTTTCTGGAATGACGGGGAATACGAGCCAGTAGATATCAACGAAGAACATCAACACCATCCAAACAGCGATTGCTGGCAAGGTGCAACGCCAACGTTTCGTCCACCGTGTGATAAGAAGGAGGAACGGAAAAAGAAAATGCCCAAACAAAAGGAGCAGCGAGATTGGAACCCAACCTCCAAGTTGCCTTGTGATATACCAGCCAGTCTCAACAGGAAGGTTCGCGTACCAGATCAACATGTATTGGCTGAATCCAATGTACGCCCAGAACACAACACCAAGCCCAAAGAGCCATTTTCCTAGATCGTGGTAATGCTCTGTGGTAATTGATTGTTGTACATGACCTGTTTTTTGCAAGAATCGGGCAAGTAGGATCATCATCGCGAAGAAGCCTGCCATTGTTGCGGAGAAAAAATACACCGCAAACATCGTGCTAAACCACTTTGGCTGTAATGTCATAATCCAATCGATCGAGGCATAGCTCTGAGACAACGCATAGAGGATCATGCAAAGCGGTGCCCACTTCTGCATTTTGTGGGTCCATTTCACATCACCATCGCGATCCTGTGCAGTAGACCACCTGAAATACAACGTTGCAATAACTGCCCAGATGAGCAAATACGCAACAGCTCGAATCGACCAAAAACCAGATGAAAGATACGTGGCTTTCGCGTGAAGCATGTGATCATGTTCCATCAACTCGGTGTCTCCCCATTGATAGAGAAGGTCACCACTTCCCTTTAGAACCAAGACGAGTATCGGAACAAAGAGCATCCACATCCATTTCAAGTTCTTCGCCATCGCTTCAGCGAGGCGGCGCACTGTAATGCTCCAGCCCGATCGCGTCATGTGTTGAAGCAATACAAAGAACATCGCACCAAGTGCAATGCCCACAGCTACCATCCAACCAAACAAGTAAGACTTCCAAAATGCTGTCCATTCTCCTGAACCCAATGCAGCACTGAGTGCTAAAAAGAGTACGCCAACAACGGCGAGAATTGGACCAATTTTTGCGGCGAACCCGCTCAGACGAAGATGGTCTTTATTGATATCAGCAACCTTCACGGGTTACTCCCTTCATTCACTCGTGGTAACGAGTCGGCATTCGGTACAGTTGATGCGTCTGCATTTTGAGAAACTTGCAACGCTTTGATATACGCAACGATTGCCCAACGATCGGCTACTGGGATTTGGGATCCATACGCTGCCATAGTTCGGACACCGTTCGTAATCGAGTTATAGATCTGCCCAACAGGCTGTGTTGCAATTGCATCCTCGTGCAAATTCTTTGGAGCGACCCACGTTGTACCATTGATGCCAGTTTCAACAAGTTGCGTTGCCCTGTGATGCACAACACCATCGCCCAAGCCACCTATACCATGACACAATGCACAGAAGATGTTGTATCGATCTTGACCACGTTCAAGAAAATCGCGATCAACTGTAACTGCAGAGGGGAAGGAATCTGCCCATGCTTCGTCAACGACTCCCATAAAATAATGGGTGTCGCTAGTCATTTCAGTTTGCGAAACTGTGCCTTCGATTTTAGGTCGCATCGCACGGCCGTCTAAAAATAGGGCGTTCGCTTCTTGTGAAACATACTTCGGTTGATTATCCATATTCTGAATAAAGTGAATCCGAGGCTTATCGTTATACACACCCTCACTTCTGGCTCTAAATATGATTGCAAGAATCATAATTGCAACACACGATGTGACAATCCCAAACCATTTAATCCATGCTGGCATCTCTTTGAAGTCAGCGAGGAATGGCTTAAGCAAGTCATCCATAATTTGTTTAATCAAATTTGACATTATGCATCCAACTCAATAATTGATTCTGGTTCGAGGGAATTGAGGAACGCCTCAACCTCACTCTTACTAAACTTGGGGTCACACGCTTCGATCACAAGGTAAAACCTGTCATCCGTTGCTCTTGCTAGTGCGGGGTGCTTTAACGTGGGGTGATAAAACATAGGCAGTTTGTTGAGAAATAATGTTCCAAAGACTGCCGTAAGTGCGGCAAACAACACGGTCATTTCAAACGCGACGGGCACAAATGCAGCAGGACCAAGTAGTGGCTTACCAGAAACGTCAAATTGATACCCAACAACAGGAATGAGGGCCCAAAGATCAATTTCGAGTGAGTTCGTAAATATTTGCAACACGCAAGCGGCAATGAATCCTGTGAGTCCACCGAAAAAGACGAGAATTGGAAGGATGGTCATCTTGACACCCATCGCACGGTCTAAGCCATGGACAGGGAATGGCACAAGACAATCAAACCATTTATATCCTGCTTCTTTTACTTTCTCAGCAGCGTGATAGATACTTGGAGTCGTGCTGAATTCAGCAGCTAATCCGTAGAGTTTTGTAGGAGTTGTATCACTCATTCTTCCTCCTCCGCCAACATTGCCTGCGTCTCGGTCTCGGGTGTCATTTCGGGGTAACTGTGACCATGACCATGTGGATCTGCTTGGGGCATCACTGCCTTAACTTCTGCAATTGCCAGAACAGGCAAGTATCGAATAAAGAGCAAGAAGAATGTCATAAACAAACCAAAACTACCAAAGAAGGTAAAGACATCGACCCACGTTGGATCGAACATACCCCAACTACTTGGTAAGAAGTCGTTCGCAAGCGAAGTCACAACGATCACAAAGCGTTCAAACCACATCCCAACATTCACAAGTAATGAAGCAGTAAACATAATCGCAATGCTGTTTCGAGCTTTTTTGAACCAGAAGATTTGTGGTGTAATCACATTGCAACTCACCATAATCCAGTATGCCCAAGCATACGGACCAAATGCACGGTTGATGAAGGCAAACGATTCGTACAATTCGCCGCTATACCACGCAATGAAGAACTCCATCGAGTAGGCAAAGCCAACCATGGAACCGGTGAGTAACACAATTTTGCACATGTTCTCAAGGTGCCGCATTGTGATAAAGTTTTTCAATCCCCACAGTTCTCGTGCGGGAATAGCGAGTGTCATCACCATCGCGAAACCAGAGAAAATTGCTCCCGCAACAAAATATGGCGGGAAAATTGTTGTATGCCAACCCGGAAGTTGCGCAACTGCGAAGTCAAATGAAACCACACTATGTACTGAAAGAACAAGCGGGGTTGCGAGTGCAGCAAGCAATAAATACGCCCGTTCATATCGGTGCCAATGTCGCATTGATCCTCGCCAACCAACTGAAAATATTCCGTATGCAATTTGTTTGACTTTTGTCTTTGAACGGTCTCGCATCGTTGCAAGATCTGGAATCATTCCTAAATACCAGAATAAGAGCGAAACAGTAAAGTACGTTCCAACAGCAAAAACGTCCCAAAGAAGTGGACTTCTAAACTGAGGCCACATATCCATTTGGTTTGGAATTGGGAACAACCAATACGCGAGCCAAATTCGCCCGACGTGGATGCCGGGGAATGTACCAGCACAAATCACGGCAAAAATAGTCATCGCCTCTGCGAAACGATTGATTGCTGTTCTCCACTTCTGTCGAAAGAGAAAGAGAATCGCGGAAATCAACGTTCCTGCGTGACCAATTCCGACCCAGAACACAAAGTTCACGATTGGATAGCCCCACATCACTGGGTTGTTGTTTCCCCACACACCCACACCTGTCACGATGAGGTATCCGATCAACACTCCAAGAAGAGACATCATCGCAAAAGAAATTGCTAACGCAAACCACCAAGACTTTGGTGGTCGAGCCGCATCGTTGCCCTTAAGGATGTCGTTGGTTACGGAACCGAAATCAGTGTGCTGTAACACCAATTGAGCCCGTTGCCGTGGATCTTCTCCTGTGTTTGTAATTTGATTAGCCTGCAGCGTAGTCATCAGTGATGAGTTCCTCCTGCGGCACTGCCGCCTTCGACTGGATTCGTCAGTCTTGCGAGATATTTCGTTCGAGATTTGATGTTGAGCTCCTCTAACATTTCATATGCACGGTCATCTTCGTGCAGTTTGCTCACGCGACTATTCGTATCGAACAAATCGCCAAAGACAATCGCATTAGCTGGGCATGCTTGTTCACAAGCTGTGACGATGGTTCCATCTGGAATTGCGACTCGTGGATCTTTTGCCTTTTCTGCATCTGACAATTTCACCCATGCATTCTTCGTTGCAACTTTTGCTCGTTGAATTCTCTGTGTGCAGTACGTGCATTTTTCCATCACGCCTCGCATACGAACTGTGACGTCTGGGTTGAATTGCATCGCACGCAACGTTTTTCCACCTGACTGTGCCTTGACGTAATAGTCGGGTTGAACCTGCAACAAACCAGTGGATCGAAGCGGGTCGCGGCGGAAGTAATCGAAGTAATTGAACCGCCGCACTTTGAAGGGACAGTTGTTTGAGCAATACCGTGTTCCGATACAACGGTTATACACCATCGTGTTTAAACCATCCGAATCATGAACAGTCGCTGCGACTGGACAAACCTCTTCACATGGGGCGTTTTCACAATGTGAACAGGTCATGGGTTGAATTGCCACTGCGTCAAGGTTGTCACCATCCCAACCCCCATGACCATCACTTTGAAACGCGAAGTAGCGGTCTATTCGTAACCACTGCATTTCTCGGCCCATCAACACTTGGTCTTTTCCAACGATCGCGATGTTGTTTTCTGCCTGGCAAGCAGTGACGCAAGCGTTGCAACCTGTGCAAGAAGACAGGTCAAATGACATTCCCCACTTGTACTGCGCATCCTTAAATTGCTCCTCTTCAAAAATAGAGAGGGAGTGGAGCGAGTGGCCAACGTGTTTCGCGAAGTTTGGATGGTGGTTGTACTCTTCAAGCGTGCCTTCACGGAATAAAAGGGGCAAGCGCTCCTGCGTTCCTTTACCTGGCGTTGTGTCGAGATCAAAATGCATTTGGGTTGTAGCAAGTGGGTACGTGTCACCTGTTGCTCGAACCTCATCGGCTCTGGCAAACCAAACATTGTTTCCTCGCAATGGATACACATCCGTGCCCGCTCCTGCACAAACACGTCCGGCAAATCGTCGCCCGTACCCGAGTGGAAGCACAATCACATCTTCTGCAGTTCCTGGAACAGGAAGGGCAGCGATTGTTATGGTGTTTTTCTTCACTTTGATCTCGAGAAGATCACCTTCTTGTACACCGAACTTTTTAGCCGTGTTTGGTGAGAGAATTGCCGCGTTATCCCATGTCAATTTCGTAATTGTGTCGGGAATCTCCTGCATCCAGCCATTGTTTGCAAGTCGTCCATCCCACAGGGAACTCGAAGGCTTGAACACGAGGGTTGTGCCGATTTCACCTTCAAGCGATGTTGGATTGATTGTTCTATTTACGAGTGGCGTTTCAAGGGATGACGTGTTTTGTACAACACCATCATGGACTGCTGTTCTCCACGCCGGGTCCCATGAATCAACTGCGCCAAATGTTTCTTGCACGAGTGTTTGACCGTCTGTGTGTGGATACCCCGCAAGTGTTGCCAACAACTCTTCAGGTGTCACTCCATCGAAGAGAGGGCGAATCAACGGTTGACCGATGCAATGTGTGCCATCTGCACTTTTCCCGTCGCTCCATGATTCGAGCCAGTGCGCCCTATTGACGTGCCATTGACACGCTTTTGATGTTTCATCTTCATAAAGGGATAGGTGAATAGAAACGGGCGCGGCTTTGAGAAGATTTTCAAAATCTAGCCCACTTGGTGCATCGAAAGCGGGATTGCCACCGATGACAATCACTGATTCGACAGCGTTGGATTGCATCATTTGAGCAAGATCTTCAATTGATGTGTCCTGTGCTGCACCAAGAGGTGTATAGGAAACAGTAGTTCCTGTAGCACCGATCGCTTCGTTAATCGCTGCAACAAGATGGTGTACACTTCGGGGCTGACTCGCACCTGCGACAACGAGCCCGTGGCTCCCAGCATGTGTAAGGTCTGCAATGAGCTGATCTGCCCATGCAGTTTCTTCTTGACTGAGTTTCGTACCCTCTCCCCCTACAAAGGCTGCACCTACATAGGTTGCTAGAGCAGTGATTCTTGAAGGCGTAATCGCAAGACGCTCATCTGCGTTGGCGCCGGTGAGTGAAAGTGCTGGTTCGGCAACCCAAACACGGTTCATTTTGCCGTGTGCCCCATTTCGATGTGCTGCCCAACCTCGGGTATTTGATACTTGAAGTGGACCCGCACCTAAGAAATCTGCATCGAAGGAAACGATCGTAGTTGCCTTCGAAAAATCTTGGACTGATTTCCACTGCCCACTAAACGCAGCGTGCAACCCTTCTCGTTCATTTTGATTTGCAAGTGGATCGTACTCCGCCCAAACTGCGTTTGGAAAACTCTTCAAGAATTCTCGTCGCATTCTGTGGTACGTTGGTGCGCTTGATTGTTCACTCAGTACAGCTACTCCACTCCCATCGTTTGGAATGTAAGAAGCTGCCCACTCTTTGAATGCTGCGAGTGAAGATGGCGTATTGTCGTACGTCACACCTCGACTTCGGTCAGGATCATACAGATCAAGTATCGCTGCTTGTGTAAAACTGTCAGTTGCACCCCTGCTATCTGGATGGGATGGGTTGCCTTCAATTTTTGTAGGACGTCCATCATTGCTTGTCACAACAACGCCTTGTGCGACGCCGCCAAAATCAAAACAAGAAGCGTAATGTTCAGCAATTCCGGGCATCGTTCCATTTGGACGATGTGCATAGGGCACGATGTTTTCCTTCGGCCATCGACGGCAGCCTCCAACTCCCAATCCTGCGAGTGCCATTGATGCACCCATAATCTTTAAGAAGTGGCGTCGGTCATTCCCTGTTGCAAGAAGTTCGCTTGCACCTTCTGGAAATTCTGCTTGCACCTTTGAGCGAAAAATTGGTGATTCGACAACCTCGTCGAGGCTTTTCCACCACTTTCGACCAGTGTTTTTCTGTTCTTTCACCGATGACATGTGGAGCAATCCTCTGATGGTTGTAGGTTATTGTGATTTCGCCACTTCGCACTTTCCTCAAACAGCACGTCTGAAGACATATCGAGTCCCCATTCAAGTTGGGTCACGAGATCTGGATTACGAATGTGTGGATCCGGGTTACGGTGGCATTCAAGACACCAACCCATACTCAATGTTTCATGTTGATACACGACTTCCATCGTGTCAACTCTACCGTGACATTCTACGCAACTTACACCACGCGTCACATGTGCACTATGGTCGAAATAGGAATACTGTGGCAAGTCGTGCACCCGAACCCATTCGATTGGCATTCCTGTTGCGTAACTTTCAAATAGCGGTTGTATGTTTTCACTTTGTGGATGAATTTGGGCGTGGCAGTTCATGCACGTTTCAGTTGGTGGTATCGCTGCGTGCTCTGTGTATTCCACAGTGTTGTGACAATACCTACAATCCATGCCGAGTTCACCAGCGTGAAGTTGATGGCTAAATGGGATCGGCTGCTCTGGCATATATCCGACATCAGTTGCTTGTGGGCTAAAGCCGTAGGCAACCACGATCGCCATATACAAAGGCGCTGTAAGCCCGATGATGATCGTTGCAGGCAGTGCAAGGTTCGTCCATCTCGGGAAAGTAAATCTAGATTCGCTCATGGTGTGCTACTAAAAAGGGTTGGGTGAATGGGGGTAAAAAGGACGGCGTACTATCGAAAACGACCCCGCCCACATACGCTGTGCGAGGTTAGAATCGGGATATGATAGTGTCGTGTGCGTAATGAGCAAGTGAGATTGAGTCGCAATTCACAAAGTCATAATCGTTATTTAGAACCTGTTTATCTCTTTTCTAAATTGAAAAATTGTGTCGCATTGTGATCAAGGAGCTTCTCAAAATCCACAACATCAATCCCGCGTACGTTGGCAATATAGTCTGCAGTATGCCGCACGTATTGTGGCTCATTGGGTCGGATCTTCCGAACCGGTTCGGGGGTAAGGTATGGGGCATCTGTTTCGACCATGATGCGATCAGCTGGGACATACCGAGCCGCCGCAGCGACTTCTGTGGCGTTTGGAAAGGTCACAACACCTGTAAAGCTGATCATGGCTCCAAAATCAATGATTTGACGGGCATCGTCAACTGTTTCCGTAAAGCAATGAAAGACAAACCGCTCTGGATGAATGGAGGACGCAGCGAAGCGTGGGAGTAACGCATCAACTGCACGTCTGCAATGCACGATTATCGGACGCATATCCCCCTTCCTATCCTCTATCAGTGCCAAATGTTCCTCCAAGAGCTTTTGTTGTACTTTCAGAGGAGGGTTGTCGTAATGCAGGTCAAGTCCTAACTCCCCCCAAGCCACGCATCGGCTGCTCTTGGATGCCTCGAGTACAAGATCCCAATTCCAGTCACAATCGGCGTAGAGTGGGTGAATACCCGCACTGCAGAAAACTCGAGGGTCAGCTTCTGCAAGATCACGAGCTTCGAGGGAATCTTCCGCGTCAGTTGCAACTGTTATGAGATATCGAACCCCAGCATCTTCGGCATTTTCGATGATTTCTTTCTGCTTAGAACGGAGTTGCTTGCTCGTTAAATGGCAATGCGTGTCGATCATGAGGGAATCCTATGCAACCAAATGGGTAAAAAGGCGTACGTTTTAGTAGTAATTCTCATTTTTTCACGCATACTACAAGAACCATCTGATGATCAAATACATTCTCACCATCCTGTTGACAGGATTATGTACAGCACAACTGTTTGCTCAAGAATCCGACCGTGTCGAAACGCTTGTACCAATGCGTTTGCGTTCTGGTCTTGTTGAGAACACGACAAAGGCTCGAGCAACCATATATAGAGAAGCGATTACTGTAGATGACGCATCGGCGATCAGACTTGTCTTTGGCCGCACAACTCTAGGGCAGAGCCCCAACGGTGGAGCGCCAACCGTCCTTCGAATTACTTCGTATACGGATGGCGCAGTCCAACATCTCACTTCAGAAACGCTCAAGCAATGGCAATACACTTCTGCTTGGTTCAATGGTTCAATGGTTCTTGTTGAAATCATCGCTGACCCTTCTACGAAAAGCCACCTTGAACTCAAGCACGTATTAGTTGAATCTCGATCAACAGATCGAAGCATCTGCGGAGCAACGGATAATCGAATTCTTTCAGATGACCCAAGAGTTGGCCGAGTTCACCCAAACGGGTGCACTGCTTGGATTTTTGATGACACAAACCACTGCTTTCTTACTGCTGGACACTGCGTTGAAAGTAGCTTTGATGTTATTGAATTTAACGTACCGCTCTCGAACAACACTGGTGAATATCAACACCCTGGACCCGAAGATCAGTACATCATCGATCCAGAATCACTCCAATATGCTTATGAATCGATCGGAGATGATTGGGGATACTTCGGTTGTTTCCCGAATACAGAAACGCTCCTCACACCTTCGCAGGCGCAAGGCGGTTGGATTGAAACGAACAGAACACCACCGGAAGTGTATGGACAAACAATCAGAATCACAGGTTTTGGCTCCACGTCCTCTCCTGTTGATCCCACGTGGAACGGCGCACAAAAAACTCACACTGGCCCATACAACTTTAGGAATGGTTCCATTTTGGGGTATGCCGTTGATACAACCGGCGGCAACAGCGGCAGCCCTGTGCTGAATGAAGAAACGAACAAAGCGATCGGCATCCACACAAATGGTGGTTGTAATACTACGGGAAGCAACTTTGGATGTGGCCTTAACAACGAGGGACTCTTAAGTGCAATTGCAAATCCAAAAGGCGTTTGCATCCCCACAGATTTTTTAAATTTTGGATTCCCCAACGGTTTGCTGTATGAGGTGATCCCAAATGAATTGACACCTCTTGTCTTTACACTCACGCCTGGCACTGAAAACCCCGTACCTGACAGCGTAACCGTTCGTACTGTCTCAAACGGCGAACCTGAAACAATACCAGTCAGTTATCTTGGAGACGACACCTATCAGGCAACGCTACCTGCCCAAGAATGCGACACCGAATTTGGGTTCTACATTGAGGCTCAAGGGGATGAAGGAACATTTGTCACGTTCCCAGAAAATGCACCAATTGAAATCCACGAGGTTTCGATCGGTATTGTTGAAGAAATAGTTTTGATTGACCAGAGTTTCAACCTTGGATTACCCACAAATTGGGAAGCAACCGGCTTGTGGCACAGCACCGAAAACTGCGAACCTTCCGGCACTTGTGATGGTGGTTATTTTATGTATTACGGTCAGCAGGATGATTGCACCTACGATTCTGGTGATTCAGAGTATGGCGTGCTTTCAACACCAGCCATTAACATCACGGACATCACAGACACCATTACTCTTTCATTCTGTTACGCATTGGAAACAGAAGATTATGCAGGGTATGACACAGCAAAAGTCTATGCCAACGGCTCCCTCATTAAAACTCTCGGCGAGAGCGACGAGTGGAGTGAGGTTACTATCGAGTTGGCTGAACTAACAAGTCATTACCTTGTCATTTCTTGGGAGTTTGACACGATCGACGGTGAGTGGAATCACTTCCGAGGGTTCCACATTGACGGAGTCACAATAGAGTCAACCTCGTTGACGTGCGAAGATCCTTCATGTATTGGTGATATGAATGCGGACGATACAATTGATATCTCCGATTTACTCTTACTAATAGATGCGTGGGGTTCTACAAACAGTCAGGGTGATTTTGACAATAATGGGATCGTAGACATTACAGACATGTTGATGTTGATCAGTGCTTGGGGTGACTGTCCCTAAGTTCTCTCGAAGGGATAGCCGAAAAAGGAACCTCCTCTGGAATAACCGCTTCGTTCGTCAGGGGTACACGAACACTCGCTTCGCCCACACGAATCTCTAGCACTGTTCCATCTGTAATCGGATGTTCTGTTGTAAGCTCTAACTGCATCGACCAGTTCGCCGGAACTTCCTCTCTTGGTTTTCGTTTGCTTTTCAGTTTCCATTGTTTCGTCTTGATGTTCACGCCCTCAGGCAATTGAAACTTCGGTGTTTGAGGACGGGCGTCATCAAATTGCTCTATTCCCAAAAGTGCACGCGATGGTTCGCCCTCAAGCAGCACAATTGGTGTTGGGGCAACTCGCAACGAATCTTTCAATTTTCCCACCCCGCGAAGCGACAGCACTTCGATGGTTCCATCTTCAAAAACTAATCGAATAGTTGACTTTCGTAGTTGGCTTTGGCGTAATTTGAATTCCACTGGTAAAACAAACTCCTCGCCAGGTGCCACGACCTCTTGATACGCCTCTGCTGTTGTACAACCACAATCAGGGACAACATCGACAAGGACGAGTTCTCGACCGCTATTGTTCGTTAACCTAAACGTGTGTTTCACAACAGTTTTCGGAGGTGTCACTTCGATGAAACCAAAGTCGTGTACTTTTTCACCAAGAAACACACTGTTAAACCATACCACTTTTACAACCAGAGTTGCCAAGATCAAGAGCACTGCGGGAACGATCAAAAACTTTGTTTTACCTGTCATTAGAGGGCATTCTATCCGAGAACGCCCCAACACTGCCAAAACGGCACGAACACAGTGCTCCATGCGGTACATTCAACGCTTCTGTTTGGCACAATGCTTGCAGGATATCTTCCTATGAATATGGAAAAATTTACAACACTCTCTCAACAAGCAATTTCAAATGCACTTGCAATGGCCACCTCTCTGCAACACAGCGAACTCAAGCCTCTGCATCTACTTGCCTCCTTGCTTGAGGATGAATCAGGTACAACGCGTACATTAATCAACCGAAGTGGAGGTGATGCAGACAGAATTTCTGAGTTAACTACTGCGCAACTTAACAGGCAGCCCACGGTCACTGGAACACAAACGCAAACATCTCCAGTTGCAGTGCAAGTACTCAACTCGGCAATCGCAATTGCTGAATCTATGGGGGATACACATGCAACTATTGAGCACCTCCTTCTCGCGCTTACTGATGTCAAGAGCGACGCAAAAGAAATAGTATCACTTGGGGGTGTAACAAACACGGAACTCAAAACCGCTATTGGAACTTTGAGACGTGAGTCTGGTGTGAACAATGTGACGGACGCTGGGGGTGATGCGCAATTTGAGGCTTTGAAAAAATATGGCATAGATCTCACACAAGTTGCGCTCGATGGAAAACTTGATCCTGTGATTGGTCGTGATGAAGAAATCCGACGTTGCATGCAAGTCCTTTCACGTAGATCAAAAAACAATCCTGTGTTGATTGGTGAACCGGGGGTTGGGAAGACAGCGATCGCAGAAGGACTTGCGCAAAGAATTGTCAACGGTGACTGCCCAGCGAGCATGAAACAAGCTCGCATTATCTCACTTGATGTTGGGCAACTTCTTGCGGGCGCAAAATTCCGCGGAGAGTTTGAAGACCGCTTAAAAGCAGTACTGCGCGAGGTAACTTCAAGCGAAGGTCGGATCATTTTGTTCATTGATGAACTCCACACAGTTGTTGGAGCCGGTGGTTCGGAAGGTGCCGTCAGCGCTGGCAACCTTCTGAAACCTGCACTTGCACGAGGAGAGCTTCGGTGTATTGGAGCAACCACGCTTGACGAATACAGGCAGCACATCGAAAAAGACGCTGCGTTTGAACGTCGATTTCAACCAGTTATGGTTGACCAACCATCTGTCGAAGATACCGTCGCAATTCTGCGTGGGTTAAAACCTCGCTATGAAGCACATCACGGAATTCGCATTCAAGATGGTGCACTTGTTGCAGCCGCAAAGCTAAGCCACCGGTACATTGCGGATCGTTTTCTCCCAGACAAAGCTATTGATTTGCTCGATGAGGCATCAAGTAAGTTACGAATTGAAAATGATTCCATGCCTGCAGAACTTGATGAACTTCGCCGTCGTATGTTGCAGTTAGAAATCGAAAGAGAAGCACTAAAAATTGAAACTGATAGTGCATCGAAAGATCGACTCTCTGATATTGAAAAGCAACTTGCAGATCTTGAAGAAAAGAACAAAGAAATCACTGCCTGTTGGGATATCGAAAAGGCTGAACTCGAAGAAGTCTCTCGAGCAAAGATGGAAATAGATACGAAACACACTGAACTTGAAAAAGCGCAAAGAGAGGGTGACCTTGAAACTGCTGCAAAAATTCAGTATGGCGAACTTCGTGATCTCGATGCAGAACTTGCTGCTGCTGAGGCGAAATTGCGGCAGCGCAGAGAACAAGGCTTAAATATGGTGAGTGAAGAAGTCGACGCAGATCAAATAGCCCAAGTTGTTTCGAGGTGGACAGGTATTCCTGCCACTCGCCTAGTAGAAGGTGAGCGGAACAAGCTGCTTCGAATGGAAGGTTCCCTAAAAGAACGTGTCGTTGGGCAAGATGAGGCTGTGACTGCAATCGCTGAAGCTGTACGCAGGAGCCGTGCGGGGTTGGGTGAGGAAACTCGCCCAATTGGTTCGTTCCTGTTCCTAGGTCCCACCGGTGTAGGAAAAACCGAACTTTGCAAAGCGCTTGCAGAATTCTTGTTTGATACCGAGGAGGCAATGGTACGGATCGACATGAGCGAATTTATGGAACAACACGCAGTCGCGCGGTTGATCGGTGCACCTCCAGGATATGTTGGGTATGAAGAAGGTGGCAGGTTAACGGAAGCGGTACGGCGCCGCCCCTATAGTGTCATTCTCTTCGATGAAATGGAAAAAGCACACGAAGATGTGTCGAATGTGCTCCTACAAGTACTTGATGATGGCAGGCTCACAGATGGACATGGAAGAACAGTAGATTTTAAAAACAGCGTAATCGTCATGACGAGTAATCTTGGCTCAACAGAACTTCTTGAACTTACGAAACAAAACGCAAGTGAAGACGAGATTCGTAAAACCGTACTTGGAATACTTCGGAAATCGATGCGACCAGAGTTGCTCAATCGAATCGATGAGACGGTTGTGTTCCACCAACTCACACGTGAAGTACTCGGTAGTATTGTTGATATTCAACTCGCCCGCTTGCGAACACGACTTGCTGATCGCGGGATCTCACTCAACCTCACGAACGAGGCGTTGGACTTGATTTGCGAAGAAGGATTCGACCCACAATTTGGAGCAAGACCTGTCAAACGCGTGATTCAGCACAGGCTTGAAAACCCAATCGCCAACGGCATCCTCTCAGGTGCGTACGATGCAGGAGACACGATCAACGTCGATTCGAACGAAACATCGCTAACCTTCGAAAAAGCTCAAAAATCGCATCAACCCACCCAATAACTCACCTGCTCTGAGCATTGCTCTGAGTAATGCTCAGAGGTATGCACAGAGGTATACACAGAGGTATACACAGAGGTATGCTCAGAGGTATGCACAGAGGTATGCACAGAGGTATACACAGAGGTATACACAGAGGTATGCACAGAGGTATGCTCAGACATTTGCTCTGAGTAATGCTCAGAGGTGAGGTTGAGTGCGGGTACAATGTAGGTATGGCACATCTCACATGCAAAACCGCCGGTGAATCTCACGGACCAGCCTCGATCGCACTTATTGAGGGTTTGCCCTCAGATTTAACCCTCGATACAACATTCATCAACAACGAGTTGGCTCGGAGGCAAGGCGGGTACGGGCGAGGTGGCAGACAAGCGATTGAAGAAGATGTTGTTTCCTTCCTTGCAGGTGTTCGCCAAGGTCGCACCACTGGTGCACCACTCCTACTTCAAATTACAAACAATGACAGTCGGTTAGATGATGCAAGCGCCACACCACCAGTGCATCGACCCCGACCGGGCCATGCAGATCTTACTGGTGCAATTCGCTGGCTCAACACTGACTGCCGCAACACGCTTGAGCGAGCAAGTGCTAGAGAAACCGCTGCGCGAACTGCAGCAGGTGCGATCGGACGGCTCATCTTGAGAGAATTCAATATCCACGCACTTGGGTTTGTACGTGGATCTATGGACTCAAATGTCACCATTATTCCAACTAAGGATACTTGGGAAGCTATTCGTGATGCTCGTGACAATTCCGATGTGTACTGCCCAGATGATGCAACATGTGCATCGATTATCAATGAGATCAAAAATGCAAAAAGCGACAAAGACACGGTAGGTGGTGTTTGCGAAGTGCATGTTTTTGGCTGTCCAATAGGGATTGGGTCATGCGGGTCTTGGCAAGAGAAGCTTGATGCTCGGATTGCAGGAGCAGTCATGGGCATTCAGGCCTTCAAGTCAGTTGAAATAGGTCTCGGTGTGGCTTGCGGTTCAATGCGAGGTTCAGAAGTACACGACCCGATTGAATACTCAAAAGAAAACGAAAGCAATTCTCACTTTGGCTTTAACCGACCAACGAATCATGCAGGTGGCATTGAAGGTGGGATGACCAATGGCATGCCCATCGTTGTTCGAGGAACCATGAAACCGATCGCAACACTTCTGCAAGGGATGGACAGTGTTGATTTGCAAACGGGCAAACCAACCCGCAGTGATTATGAGCGATCTGATGTCTGTGCGTTACCCGCTGCAAGTGTGGTCATGGAGAATGTCGTTGGGTTTGAAATAGCCTCGGCTTTTCTTGACGCATTCGGAGGATCAACCATGCAAATGGTTCACGCTTCGTTTGACGCGTATTGCAAAGCTGCGAGAGAGATGATCGCAAAATGACACTCATTGTTGCCTCGGTGCACGGCACACCACCTCCAAATGTAGCGAACGCAGACATGATAGAAATACGGGCGGATACCATTGACGTCCATTCAGTTCCTTCCATACTCGGATCAACAACACTTCCGACAATTTTTACTGTGCGTTCTGTTGAAGAAGGTGGTAATTTTTCAGGCAGTGATGAGCAGAGAATCGAAGTACTCACAGCCGCTCTCACCTGCTCCAATCCTCCAACATATCTTGACATTGAGTATGAGTTCTTCAAGAACCAACCATGGATTCTCGATGATCTTCCACTCGGAGATTGCGACGTCATTCTTTCTTGGCACGATATGAAGGGGCGACCCAAAGATTTATTCCAAAAAGCTGCAGCAATGCAAGATGTCGCTGGAATCAGCGTCGTCAAAATGGCGTGGCGGGCACGTTCACTTCGAGACAACCTTGACGCCTTCGAGTTGCTTCAAGCAAGACAACAACCCATGATTGCACTTTGTATGGGTCCGTATGGAAAAATGAGTCGCATCCTCGCACCCAAATTTGGTGGTTTTGCAACTTTTGCTTCTATCGGTGGGCGCGAAGCAACTGCAGATGGGCAGCTCGACGTAGAAGAACTTCGAGGGCTCTATAATTTTGACACCATAAATGCCGACACATTTGTCTTTGGTGTCATTGGTGAACAGGTGAATCATTCTGCAAGTCCACTCTTTCACAACGCGGCATTTGCTGCCGCTGGAACCAACGCCGTCTACCTGCCGTTTCCTATCCCTGCTGGCTGGGAACATTTAAAAGCTACAACACTCAGTGTAATGCACGCTTCGATTCTGGACTTCAAAGGTGCATCGATCACAATTCCTCACAAAGAGAATATGGCAAAACTTGTTGCAGAAGAGGGCGGGTTAATCGACAAAGCGTGTGAAGACATCGGCGCTCTTAACACCATTGGCATCGGCAAGACACTCTCTGGAACAAACACAGATTCCGAAGCAATTGCTACCTTGATCCGTTCTGCAAAGCGTGTACTCATTTTGGGGGCTGGCGGCGTTGCTCGAGCAGCGATCTCTGCTGCGATCAACAATGGATCATCTGTCATCGTTGTAGCAAGAAGAACAGAACAAGCTAAAAAACTTGCGACAGTGTTTGGATGTGAACATGGAAGTGCTGCATGTCACGCAATTGACATGGTCATCAATTGCACTCCCGTTGGTATGCGAGGTGGACCGAGCGAAGAAGGCGATCCCCTCCAGTTACTCCTACCATCTTTTGAACTTACAAGTGATATCCAAGTCTTTGACACGGTCTACGACCCAGAAGAGACACCCCTCTTGTTGCAAGCAAAAGAGATGGGCTGCACACGCATCACCGGCGCAGATCTGTTCAGAAAACAAGCAGCGGCACAGCAGCGTTTCTGGGCTAGTTGTACCTTGAGATAAACGACTGCACTTCTTGTGTATTTGCAAAGGGTTTTTCAGGTTCTAGACGAACTATTCCGAACCTTGCCCGAATGTCAAGTCCAAATGGATCAACTCCTACGAGCAATGGCGAAGCAACATCTACACCAACAGAACCTTTGCACACATGTATGAGTTCCTTAGGATTGGTGTTGAGTTGTTTGCACATCGCGGGCTCTTCATTTGCGAATTCGTTTTCTCTGTGTAGCCCTGCCCCATCGACAAACATTTCATGAAACCTTGCAGCGTCTATGGTAACCCTCGCCCACTGCACATCTGGAGATTCACCGTGATACATCTGCCATCTGTCTGCATACACTCCACCAATGCCTTCTTCAGAGAATTGTTCAAGGGTCACGTGCATTTCTACACAATCTTCTGCATATTCTGGGACATACATCACCATGTCTTGGGGTTGCAACATCGCGACCATCGCTGGAATGACCATTGTTCCATCGTTGCAAAACACATATGAGACCTCATGTAAATGTTCACCGAAACGCAACGTGGCAGTCGAATTCCCTCTTAAAAATTTCCATGTGTCATCTGCAACTTGCGATTCATTGTACTCGTCCATCCCATTACCCTCTCATCACACGTTCAATGTCTTCAACTGTTTTGGGGATTGCTTTTGACAAATTCTTATGCCCCTCTTTCGTTACAACAATGTCATCTTCGATACGTATGCCAATCGATTCTTCAGGGATATAGATACCTGGCTCGATCGTAATCACAGCGCCTTCCTTAAGTGGCGATGGAGTTCCACACGAGTCGTGCGTTTCTAAACCAAGGTGATGACCAATGCTATGGATGAAATAGTCACCGAACCCTGCCTTTGTAATGATTGCTCTCGCAATTGCGTCTAGTTCTGCAAGCGTCACTCCTGCCTTCACAGATTGGATCGCTGCTTCTTCTGCTTGAAGAACAAGTTCATAGAGTTCTTTTTGACGAGTGCTAAACGCACCATTAACAGGAATTGTTCGTGAAATATCTGCGCCATATCCACAATACAACGCCCCAGAGTCAATACAAACAAGGTCTCCGTCAACCAAATCTTGATCGTTATCTTTGTAATGCAACACCGTGCTGTTGATACCACCTCCAACTATTGGTGGAAAAGCCGAACCACGCCCCCCCGCCATGGCATACCCGTGTTCGAGTGTTGCCTGCACTTGATACTCGTTAACACCACCTTTGACAAACGTCATTGCATCAGAAAATCCAACAGCGGTAGCGTCAACAGCTTTTTGTATCGTTTGAATTTCTGCTGAAGATTTCACGCTGCGTAACGCTGGAATGACCGAAGTCAAATCAGCAATTTCACAAGCGGGATTGTTCTGGGCAATATTCTGAAGCATTGCTAAATCTTGTGACACAGTTTGAGAAACTAAAGCGCTTGGCATCAAAGTCGCAAACGTTTTGCATCGCTTTGCAACATCACCAAGAATGATTGGCAACATATGAGTCCGTGCGATTGTTGCGAACCCAAGTTCACCCCGAAGTTCACTTCCAATTTTTTTTCGCAACCCATCCCACTGTTCTTTTTCTGGATCAAGTGCACGCAAAAACAGTATTTGTCTTCGTGCAACGACAGGATTTGTAGGGTCAAATAGTACGACCGCATCTGGTTCATTGGACAGACCTGTGAGGTATTCAAAATGTGGGTGTGGCCTCCAGTTTGCGTGCAAAGAATCGTCTGAACTCCCTGCAAACACGAGTGCAACACGTCCACCGAGAGCATCCAAAACACGCGATCTTCTTTCTGAATATTCTGTTTGATTACACATTTATGTATCCTTGCCAACAGCGTCTAAGATTTGTAATTCTAGTGCCTGAGATCCTTCGATGGTTTCTAAAACAAGATTCGGCACAACAACAGGGCAATCGAGTTCAGAAAGATCAAGGACATCTCTGCCCTTCACCCAATCTTTCAATGTCATCACAATCGCATCTACGTTTTTTGATGCGTTTTTCAACATGTCAACTTCATCGGACGTAAAGGGTTGGTGGTCTCCAACTGTTCGTTGCAATGAAATTTTTGCGCCCAATCGAACGAGCGCTTCCACAACTGGGCCAGGGCACCCAATACCAAGGCGAACGGCCACGTTCTTCCCAACAAACCAATCAAGGTCTTCTGTTTTTTCCCCATCTTCGGTAAACACATGCAACGCAGTCCACTGATGAGAAGTCCATGCAATTGGTGCTTTGCTCGCTATTGAACAAACCGCAGAAGCGTACTCTGGACAAAGGTGTTGTGTGTGACTAACAACGATTGCGTCTGCTCTTTTTAAACCATCAATCGGTTCACGAAGCCAACCCGCAGGAAGCATGTTGTCTTGGAGTGCGTCTCTTAAAAAATCAAGTACAACAATATCTAAGTCACGATGCAACCTTCGGTGTTGAAATCCATCATCCATCACGAGGCAATTCGCAGTTCCCCCTTGCTCAAGGTAGTTCTGAATTTGTGCAACACGATTGGCTCCTACGATCACGTCGATCTCTTCGAGTTGTTCGTGATATTCGACAACTTCATCCGCAGAGGATGGATCAGCCGACCCATAGCCTCGTGTCACAATCGCAGGTTTGTACCCTGCGTCTCTGAGCTTCCGCACAATCCAAGTGACAAGTGGTGTTTTTCCTGTTCCACCAACTGTAATGTTGCCAACGGAGATCACTGGCAGGGGGACTCGATGAACACCTCGTCCGTTTGTGTACCATGCATTTCGGGAACGCACAATCAACCCATAGATCCACGAAACGGGGAACGCAATTCCATTGAGCCAAGTTGGGAGTGGTTGTTTCAGATTACATCACTTTCTTGAAAGTTCTTTTATCAGGCGCTTCATTGGAAGACCCATGACATTTGTCGGATCCCCCTGCCATGAAAGTGGCCAGCCCGCAGCACATCGTTCACCTAAATTGTACCCGCCAGCTTTTCCTTGCCATAGCCCACTTGCAACATACGCTTCAAGGTCGCTCAAATCAATAGCACCGATCGAAACGATGGTTGTTTCACATCCGTGCAAACTTTCTTTGCCGTCGAGCGTCTTGAGGCACCATCCTGTGTAGACCTCATGGTCTCGTTGAACCATCGAAACGAGCATCTGTAACGCTTCTTGTTCAGATTGGGGTTGTCCAAGTATTGTGTCATCAACAACACAAACGGTATCTGCCGCGAGTATCGTCCCAGTTCCCGTATCGCGAAGGGTGCTGGTGCTTCGGGCTTTGAGAATTGCCAGCACACGCACCCACACCTCTGGAGAAAGATCTCCGCAGGTAAGGTGCGAGTCATCAATTGCAGGTGATACGACGATCGCTTCGATCCCTGCCTTTTGAAGCAACTCCCGCCTCCTTGGCGAAGTACTAGCGAGAATCAATGGGGTAGGCCAACGCATCTGCAACTCCAATGGAACTTCGAACTGTGGGTGTACGTATGAACGAGCATACGAGACATACTACCCACCTTTCTTTTGAATGGTTCATTTCACCCTTTTCTTGACAGGGTGGTAGGATGTGTGCATAGTTCAGAAGTATGACAAACGAAGAAAACAATGCGAGTAAAACAGAGCCTGTTGCACCACCAACTAGAGGCCGAAGTCCCGGTGC
>JASMLY010000049.1 GCA_030748455.1 Phycisphaerales bacterium
CCAATGACATCACGTCTTACAGATTTGTTTAAATCCCTTGTTGCAAAAAGTGGCACTTTGATTAACTGCTGATACTGTGACTAGTGCTATAACTAAATGACAGGACGAACCCATTCACCCACTTTTTCAAGACCGGTGCCTTCAGCCGCTCGGCCACCTGTCCAGAGGGATTTCTGCCTAAGTGACAACAAAAGTGTCAACAGAACCTCATTTCGTGAACGGGAAGTTTACCACATATTCATGGGTGACTCGGCTTCGAAAAAAAGCAGATGGTGGCTGTGGATAGGATCCCTGCTATTACTCGCACGGTCCCCAGTTGCCAACCACGATGAGTAGGTCTGTAACATCGACGATGCCGTCTTGGTTCAGATCTGCAGGCGAATCAGTTAATCCCCACTGGTCAATGACTACGAGCAAGTCGGTTACATTGACATATCCATCACCGTTGATGTCTGGAATGCACTGGCACATATCTGGAACACCGTCACCATTGACATCTTCATGTACACCAGAAGCAATATCACAGGAATCCAACACGAGATTGCCATCACAGTCATCCTCCGCAGGTGGTGCAAAGGCAAAGCCGCTTGCGCCACCAATGAATTGTGAGAGAATGTAAAACCGTCGCTTGAATAGCCCTGTAGATTCTTCGTACACCTGTATCGCGGTGTTCGCCCCATGCGTTGAGACGTACACATCACCATCTGGTCCCAGCCTCAACGCCCACGGTTCACCAAGGCCCCAATAGCCAGAGGGAAGACCACCGTGATCAAACCTTCCAAGGAACTCTCCGCCATTGCGGTCATATTCAAGAATTGAATTTGTACCATAGCTTGTTACCAACAACGAACCGCTAGGTCGTTGGAGCAGGCCGCGTGGGTCAACAAGCCCACCCTCACCTGGTGCAACAAGTTCACGTACAAATGTGCCGTCGATAGTGAACTCCAGCACACGCTCTTCATCGCTAGTGACGAGGATTGCATTGTCTTGGGTCAGCATGATCGCGATAGGTTGATTTAACCCTCCAGACCCTGAGGGAACCACATCACCCAAGTGAGATTGCGTTTGCAGGTCATATCTTTCAATACTGTTTGTTCCGCGGGACACAACTAAAAGGTAACCCTCATCGTCAACAACCATACCCTCTGGCGAGGATAGGCCAGTTGAAATCGAATACATAAAACTGAGCGTGTTTCGGTCAAAAACAACAACGCGGTCTGATGAGCCGTCTGAAACACATAACGCGTCACCTACGATACAAACATCCCGCCCGTCTCCAACATTTTCGCCAAGAGTTTGAGCTACCTGCACGCCACTGCCAGGATGAAACGCCTTCAGTTGAACCTCTTCACTGCCAGCAATCCACACACAACTGCCACCCTGTAATTGAAGGTGGTCAGGTATTCCATCGTCATCACAATCTTCACAATTGTCAAGTAACGCGTTTCGGTTTATGTCAAGCGACATGTTTACTTGAATCTGGTTGTAATCCGATTGGCCATCACCATCGCAATCGGCTTCGCACTCGTCCGGAACTCCATTGCCCCACAAATCTTCGCTGACACCCTGTTCTATATCGAGTGTGTCTGGAACGCTATTGTTGTTACAGTCTGCCTGACACTCATCTGGTATTCCATTTGTGTCTAGATCGCTGCTGAAACCATCTGCGATGTCTTGCTCATCAAACACACCATTTTCATTACAGTCCTCACACTCGTCGGGAATGCCATTTAGGTTGAAGTCATTGCTTTCACCTAGCAAAACATCAAATGCATCATCCTGTCCGTTGCCGTTGCAGTCGGGCGCAAGACAGTCTTGTTCCTCAATATGTTCACGCATCGCACTTTGTGTGATTTCATGGAACCGAAGGTCGATGTTTGCGTTGCCACCGGTTGTGGTATGACAATAACTCATAATAGAACCACGATTGACTGCGCCGCTGTCACAGTTGTCTATACCGTAGTTGTGTGTGTGTGATGTGCCACAGTTGTGCCCCAATTCATGAGAGGTGACTATGACATCCCAATTACCGAAATTAGGTTGAGTGGTTGAATAGAAAGAGCCAAGAACATAACCAGCAACTGAATAACCGTTTCCAGAACAAATTGCGTTCAAGAAAGCAACTCCACCGTATGGAAGATTCGTTCGACCAGTCAGAAACTGTGCGAGATCCCGATCGATCTCTGTCATTTCTTTGTTCCAGTAATCCACAAACGGACCAAGTGGATCATCTTCATTAAAGAGATCCTCTGGCGTATCCCACAATCGTGAAAAGACGACGACAATTTCCGCATCAACATCTCGCTCGTAGATTGAAGCAACTGCGCCATAGAGCGCAACGATGTATTGGGCTGCTGCAATTGTATCACCCTCAAAGATTTGAAGATATTCGTAGTCGGTTTCGATGGCAAGGTCCAGACGAACACGATTGGTGTTATTGTCGAGCGAACGCGGTGGTGCAGGTGGAAAATCCTCAGTGAACGCGCCGCATATTGGTACGCCCAGCGGTGGTCGATCCATCGCCAAATGACGATGCCATCGCAGATTCTCGGATGCAAGCCCACGATGATTTGAGGTGGGAGATAGTGACCAGCTAGTTCCGTCAAACTGTGCGAAGCCCAAGGCACCATATTCACTTATTGCTAAATAGGCGGAGCTTTCCGGATCGTCATCAACGGTTCCTTTTAAAAGGATGACTGATGCAGGGTTAAAATCAAAAACCCGATTACCGTTGTATTTATCACCGATAACAAATTTGGTTCGTTCGTCTGTGACAGTAAAACGTTGTAATTTGAGTATGTGGTCTGCGTCCTCAAAACGCATCTCAAGTGTCAATGCATCGCTGCCTAACATACCAAGCGACGGCTTATTGAGTTGGTATTGTGACTGTTCACCTTGTTCAAGGACTAGTGGTGAAGGGTCGTGATGCAAAATTGTCCAAGTGGTAGCAAGTGCTGTACTTGTTAGGAACATCGAGATGAGTGCGGTGCCGAACATTATGTCCATTGACCAATCAATATTAGTAGATCATTAATATCAACAGTTCCATCCCCATCGAGATCAGCAATACAAGGATCACCACAAGTACCCCATCCGGCAATAAGTTCTAGAAGGTCGAGGATATCTACAAGTCCATCTCCGTTGATATCGCCATAGATAGCAACCTCATGCCACCACATAGATGTAGGAATAACCTGCTTGGACATACCACCCCCCTCAATTCGCACTATGCAGCCAGCACCGCCGCCGCGTTCGAAGAATTCGACGCGAATTGCATGAAGTCCCGAGGCTAGAGCCATTTCACCGGACTCTTCATGCATACCGTGTAGCCCGTCGTTGTCAACAACAAGTTCATCTCCGATGAAAAGCTGAGAACCATCGTCAGATTCAACATACATAGTATAGGTATCTCCTGTTGGCACTTCGATGTATCCAATAAACACTGCACCGACATCGTCAGATAATCCGGATCCTGCAAAGTTTCCACTAGTGGAAGGATAATTGACCTGTGACACGATTTCTGCACCAATTGGATCTAGACTTTCAAAATCGGGCAGCGAAGAAGGATTATCCAAACTGTAATATTGCACTTCAGTTCCCGCTTCGGTACTCGTTGGATTATCTGCAGGTCTCGGAGTATCTGTATATATGGTGACATGTCCTGTGGCCTCTTGATTACTGACATCAGCGATGTAGTACTTGAAAATATCCACTGGATATTCAACTGTCGGAGGTGTATATCTAAGAACAGCGGTCGTAGGATCGTCTCCAATCATTTCGATGATGCCACCATAATGTGAAGAGGTCTCGTAATCGATAATCTGGGGAAAGGTGCAGTCGTTCACATAATCATTAGCAAGCACATCGATGTCAATTGTTTCAATTGGCATTTTCCAGACGACATCGAGCGGTGCCACTGGCGGCGAGCCGTCACCCCCAAGACTGCATGAGATATCGTTGGCTAGGTAACTCACGATGGTGTCCTGAACAATTGGATGGAATGTCATAACCATATTGGACATTCCACCACTGCAGGTGTGGCAGTAACTCATGATTGTCCCACCCCATGCATCAGTACAATCGCCAAGACCACAGCCGTCGATAGGTGGTGAGTAGTCGTGGGTGTGCCATGTCCCGCAATTGTGCCCAGTTTCATGTGCTACGACCATCAAATCCCAGTTGTTTCCATTGTGATCTTCGATTGGCAGTGGGAATGAACCGCCAAGATTTCCCGATACAGCGTATCCAAAACCCGTACAAATTGCACTCACATATGCAACGCCACCGCCCAAGCCCTGGGCACTGAGCATGTGGGCGACATGTCTATAGACATGGTCCATATTGGAGTTCCAATACGAATGAAATTCGCTAAGCTGAGCTGAGGAATTGCCACCGGACCAAGGGTCATTAGAGTTCTCCCACAAACGTAGGTAGCAGATCTTTGTTGCAATATCCACATCAGATTCGTAGATGGTTGAAACTGCGCCAATCAAGGTGGCTGCGTATTCTCCACTGGCATCAGTATTACCTCCAAAGAGATTGCCAGTGAATTGCCAGTCGGTCTCAATCGCCATTCTAAGCGCCGGACAATTAACTCCCTGTCCTCGGGTATGAGTTCGAACTGCTGATGGAGCATTCGTAAGCTCGACTACTTCATTAACGCCACATTTGAAATCAATCCAATTCATTAGGGATGAATCGACTGTGTCAAGTTCATAAACGGCTGTCCAATTTTCTTTTGGGTTTTTTGCAACAACAAAAGTGGAGCCGCGACTCTCAATCCATCCATTTGTGGTGTGTTTGCCTAGTGCAAGAAACACTTGGGACTCTGGTTCATCCGTAATGACGCCACGCAGTAGTACAACATCTGGACGAGCAGCAGACCGTTCAACAATCTGACCATCACCATCTAGTGATGCGTTGACAATCTCGGCATCAGTTGTAAACACATCGAACCGCTTGAGTACAAGATCGACACTTCGCACTCGTGACAGGGGAAAGTTCTTAATTTGAATCTCACTATCAACGAGTATGTCGATCACCATATCTCGGTTGATAGTCAATGCGATTCCACTGAATCGTTCTACTTCCGGTAGAAATCTCGTATCTGGGACGATTGAAAGTTCATAATTAACAGGTGTCTGCGCAGAAGTTGCTGAACAAATGAAACAGATTGAGATGAGTAATATGCGGAACATACACATTCGCATTATGCCCTTTATATATTAGTGAGGCAAGTAAATTTCCCTGATAAACATTGTACTATCATATAATCATGATAAAAATAATTCAGAGTACTGCGATATTGCTCATTGCTGTTGCCAACGGTTGCCAAAGTGATCGTCTTGTGGTGATGGATCAGCGACCCGACTACATATCCAAAGAGCAGACCAAGTCCACTGTCAGAATCACATTCCGTGATGAAGAAGGTTTCCGTTTTGGGGGAAGTGCTGTCATCCTTGGCTCCAACAGCCTGCTAACCAACAGGCATATATGGGTTCACGAAAAAGAATGGTGGAAAAGCGAACCATTGCCGGAACAGGAAATAGGCGTGTTCTATACATGTGCATCATGTGACAAATTGCATGTTAAACCTCAAACATTCGAATTAGTATGCGTCGGTGAAGTTGACTTGGGACTTGAATCCAACAATGAAGCATTGCTGTGGGCAAGGAAACTTTCAGATTGGGCTGTCATCAACACTCAAAAACCAAGTTGGAACGAAAAGAATGTAGCGGTCATACACACAGCCGCCATGGATCCAAACTGGATGGTTCCAGAAGGAACAGAACTTTACATCTTTGGTTTCTCGGGTATTTTCAAGAATAATGAATCCCAAGATGAGCAACAGAATGAAGATTTTGCAACGAAAGCAAATGCGGCATTCTCTTTCACCAAGAACGGTCCATACGCAATCGCCTCCAAAGCAGTTTGCGTTAAGGGTCACCCAGCCATCATTTACAATTCCCATTGGCCTACGCCGTATGGTCATTCAGGCGGAGGAGTCTATCTGTGGAATACTGAAACTGAACGGTTGGAACTGGTTGGAGTTTTCCATTCAGAATCTAACTCACAGCTAGTGTATAACTTCTTCAATTTGATGCGGTTTCCTTTGAAAAAATCAAAGATTCTTTTCTATTCCCCGATTGCCCTCGCGCTTCAAGCACTGAAAACAGATAAAGAGTAACCATCCATCAACAATCGATTTCAGTTAGTCACTGAACACACGGCCCCCATCCTGAGATGAGTGCGAGTATGTCGTTCACGTCAGTTGTACCATCACTGTTTACGTCTGAAGCACACGCAACTCCGGGTGGTGT
>JASMLY010000050.1 GCA_030748455.1 Phycisphaerales bacterium
TAATTTCGCCATTACCATCCTTGTCGAATCTTTCCATAAATGCTTCTCGCCCACCCTCGAATCCACCGCGGTCGCTACCACGTCTACCACTGTCGGCAGAATCTCGGTTGCCACGATCGTTTCGCTCTTCACGTTTTTTCAAACCGCCAAGTGCTTCAATTTGTTCTTCAGTTAACAGCATTCGCAATTGTTCAAGGTAATTGTCTTCAATTTTTTGACGGTCTTCCGTTGCTTTGCGAATCGGGCTTTCAGCACGTTCTGAAGACCCGCCTGACATTCGCTGAGCAAAGCGGTTCATTCGGTCGATCTGCTCTTGGGCTTCCCAGCGATGCGTCGCCTCTAATACTTGTTCATTTGCGTACACCATTTCAATTTGCAATGAAGCGTACAATTCTTCAATCGCTTGAAGAATATCTGGCTCTAGGCCTTCTAGTTCAAGAGCAGCCTGAAACGCACGATCAGTTCGAGTTGGTCTAAAGATTCGAGGATATCCACGTTCATTCGCAATTGTTTTAAAGTCAGCAGATTTATCATCTGGCAACAACAAAACAATGTTTTGCACTGCATCGTCATTGATATCTCGAACTCCCTCTGCTAATCGACCTTGGGCTTTCATCACTTCTATTCCAGAATCCACATCCATAGTTCGCATAGAAGACATTAACGCACCTTGGTTCTCAATCATGTGATCATCACGTGCTGTCAGAGCCGTAGTTACTGATACATCCCACTCCTGCAAGACGGGTAACAACCGAAGAAGCACCTCGTCATCAAACTCTTGTTGATCTACTAACCCCATCACATCAACTGCTTCACCGCTTAAGCGACCCCTTGGTAGCAATCTATCTCGAATGAGTTGCCGTTGAAGAGGAGGCCATAACACTTGCTGCTCATCATTAAGAATCGCAACGAGGTCACCTTCAAACTCTTCTCGCATTTGCCGTTTTAACCTGAGTTGATCTTGCATAAGTAATGCTACTTCTTCAAAAGCAGCTTGGCGTTCCGGTGATTGCCATTGTTCAATACGAGTTTGTCGCATTTCATCCCGAATTGATTCAAGTTCAGCATTAAGGCGCTTTTGCAATTCCTGCATATCTTGCTCGCCTCCTAGCTTCCTTGCTGAATCCAGTTTGTCTCGGATCTCACGGGAACGATCTCTCAATTCTTGGGACCTCTGCCTCGCAGGATCGTCTTCACTACCTCGCATCGAACCAAATGAAGAACTCATGCCTGCACGGCTCGCATCAGCTGCTTCTCTAAAGGATTCATCGTATTCCCTGAGCATCTGCTCAACTATTGTGGTTTGGTAGTCTTTAAGTTCGAGTGCAATTTGAAATTTTTGCAAATCTCGCAGCATGTAATCAGGAGTTGTCCCACCTGAGGACATAGAAGACATAAATCCTCCGCCTCGTCTACCAGAATTTTGTTGGGCTAAGGAATGGGCTGATAGCACTGTAACTGATGTTAAAACAAGCACTTGCAACGCTTTGAGAGAAGGTGTTTTCATTGTGTGTACTCCTGAATGTGTTAGAGAAAAAACTGAAGTTGTGTGTCAAAATCAAACGCACAAAGAAAGGGCGATATAACATTTTTTTTTGCTAAATTTTGTATTTTTTTTTCTTTCTTATAGGCAATACCCCCTTGTAATGCCGTATTTTTGGACTTTCGTGGGAATCCGCGAGTTGGACAGCAATCAGATCTACACGCAATGAACATCGGTGTTTTATGGCTTCTGTTTGGACATGCCTAGCAACACGTCGCATTGCTTTTCGTTTTCTTTGAGTAATGGTATCTTCTGGTCGCGTGCCCTTTCTTGCTGTCGTTCGTACTTCAACAATTGAAATGGTTTCTTCACGCGGGCACATAGCAAGAATATCCAATTCATCTTGACCAAAACGTACATTAGTATCCAAAATCCTCCACCCAAGTTTCTTCAAATATGAACGTGCAATCTGTTCGCCAACAGCACCAATTTTCTGCCTGTTTATACCTTGATGCCTACCGCTGAAATCTCTGAATTGCAATATTCGCAATGCTGTCAGCCATCGATTTAACTTTCTTGAGACTACCTTCACCCCAGAGAGATTCAACATAACGATCACCCTCACGACGGAATTGTACTTCTTGCAGAGCGGATTGAACCGCTATTTGGATTTGACGGTTGTAGAGCGATATTGGCTGCTGAACATCAAGCACTGCAAACCAATTAATACTCGTTGCAAAAGTGATTGGCTCAAGAATATCACCTTCTGATAAACCAACGAGACGTTCCTGCAATACAGGCCCAGCCTGAATATCTGAAATGCCGCCTTCCCCCATCTCAAACATCTCCCAAACTCCTCCATTTGGCGTCCCAGTTATCTGAGAAACTTCTTCAAATGTAAATCCATCTTCAAAAGCAATTTTAACCTCTTCTATGCGCGGGTCATCAAGCGGCAACCGAATCCTTCCAAGAGTAACAGTGCCACGGGCAGCTTCAATATCCCGAAGTGATTTACCTGTCCTTAATGCCATCAACACTGCAGCAGTTCTAGATTCGTCTGGCTCAATTACGACTTCATCATCGAAAACAACATGCCCAAACTCTCTTTGAATATCTCGCCATGTCACATTTACTTTTGGCATGATCTTCTGTCGATACAAGGCGTCAATCAATATTTTTTCCCGTTGGAATTCGAGAAACTCATCTACAGAAACGCCCATTTTAGTTGAAAGGTCTTCCCGTAATTGTGATTGACTTCCACCCTGCGCAGATGCCAAGTCACTTCGCATCTGCCCAATAATTGAAATGAGCCCGTACGATTGCTGCGTTGTCATTCCACTGAGTGCCTCAGACAAAAGCAAGTCGTTCATGACGAGGTCGTACACCCTACCTTCGCGAAGAACGACTCCCATTTGCTCTGTCTCTGAGTAGAGTGCTTCGCGAATACTCGCTGAAAATTCCGGGCGACTCAGTTGTTCTGATGCGGCTGCTAACTCATCTGCTATCGGGTCAAGCACAGTATTGGCATAGATAGGGCGCCCATTAATTTGCCCAACGAGTGCCTCGACAGTGAGTGCAACTCCAACCGAGTCCGGAACCATTGCTTCGTATAGTTCTGCTTTTTCTGCTTCCAATGCTTCTGCTACAAGATCCTCTATGAGGACTTCCTCGACTTCAAGTGCAATTATTTCACTTATTTCCTCAGATGTATCTAGAGTTTCAGAAAGCACCTCGGTCGGGCTCTTCGTAAAATCGCTTGTTTGAATGTATTCAATTTCTTCAGTAATTACTGTCAACTGACTCGTACAGCCAGTGACAATCCCAAGAGCAAAAAATGCAGTCCATCGCAACATGATTTTTGCATTGTACGACAGGAACTCGCGTATACTGCCCGATTACGAAATTTCTCTTGCACCTTTTTTGGAGTTCACAATGACACAGACACCTGAAGAACAAAATACTGCCGATACATCACCAGAAATTCAAGTTGATAGTGACTGGAAAGCAGAAGCACAAGCCGAAAAAGTACGCTTACAAGACGCTGAACAAAAAGCAACTGAAAAAGCTGAAGCCAAGCAACAGATGCCCGAACCAAACTTCCGGGGACTTTTAGGTATTCTTGCTTCACAAGCCCTCATGGGGCTCGGCATGCACCAAGACCCTTCAGGTAAAGGTGTTATGGTCGATTTGGAAGGTGCTAAGTTTGTAATCGATCTTCTTGAGATGCTGCAGAATAAAACTGATGGAAACCTCTCCGAAGAAGAATCAACCGAAATCAAACAATTGGTAACCGAATTGCAAAATCGATTTGTCCAAATTGCAGAACTTGTTGCTGCCCAAATGCAACAAGGAACCGCTACCCAAGGGACACCTGAAGCAACTTCTCCAAGTGGCATCATCGATCCAACTGCATAATCCCTTCCCCCCCCTTTTCAGTTAAAGCCAAGTTGCCGTCAACCATGCGGCGATAGCTGCAAGCATGATGTACTGCGCGAGAATCAACCATTTTGGTAATACTCGAACCCAGACAATCGGTAGCATAAAAGCCCATGTCAATAGAAAACGATCGAAAACAAATCCTCTTGTGAATGCATACAGAAGCCACCCAAATGTTAGTGTCCAAAACGTAATTGAACCAATCAACTTTGCCTTGTTTCGACAGTGCCACAATCCCACGAGCCCCGCTAGACCGATACCTGCAAGTACTGAAAGGGCTACCTGCTGAGCACTGCTCCCATTAGTTACTCTCTTGACAACACTCGCAGCGATTCCTTGGAATCGCTCGTTTGGGGTGTTAAAATCGATGACATCTGGTACGAAAAGTGTAGGCATTGCAAGGGAGACAAGCAGAACACCAAGGACGAATGCCGACACGATACCGACTTTTGATTTTGCAATTCGCCATCCTTCAATTGCGAATACTCCGACAAATGGAACGAGCGCCGCTGCAAGATAAGACAAACTGTCAACTCGAAATCCAAGGCCGTGCAACGATTGATATTCTGGGCTTACTAGACCTCCCCACCTCATCCACAGAGGAATTCGTAACAAACCAGCAATAACACTCGCAACCCACCATGGCCAACTTCGTTTTCCTTGGAGTGCAAATGCAGTGAAACAAATTCCACCTGCAAGTGCAACAACATGTATTCTGCTATGCAATGCAAATGCTACTGCGATGCAATACAACGCAGGAGCAAGAAAACGGCGAGACTTTGGAGCACGATCCTGAAGTCCCCAAAGAAAAGCTGCGACTGCAAGAAGAGACAAAAGAAGGAAAGAAATTTCCCCCATAACCAGTTCACTAAAGACGATGTTGTAGGGCAACAAGAGCCACCCAAGTGCAACTAGATACAAACTCTTCCGATAGACCGAACATTGCACTGCAATCCATGAGAGAATTGTCAAGCCAAAAATTGAACACCACACGCTAACAAGTCGCAAGTCGTTTAACGTGCCGCCAAACATCTTTCCAAAGAAAGCGTAAGGCCAAATCAATGCTGGGCCTTTCGTCTCTTCAAAATCAATTGCAGTTTGTACAGACCAACCATCTGCCATTATGTTTTTCATTGGAACTGTGATGTACTTCTCATCAAAGGCAGGACCTTGTGTCAAAATTCCAGTAGACCATCGAAGCCCAAAGAGAACCACAGCAACTAAAATTGCCGACCCTAAAATCCAAGATCTATCCACTCGTTTATTGAGCATCACGTTCACATAAAATATTCACATAAGAATCTTGCGGGCATGCTTCAAGGACGTCTTGCATTGATGACCGAATCACATCGCCCGTAGCATCATCAACGATTGTAAAGCAAAACCCTTGTCGCTTCAGCCATGCAAGCAAATCACCCGCGATTGACCCCGCATCTTCAAGTTGTGCAGGAGAAAGCTCCCAAACAATTTTGATGTTTGCGTTCTCTTCTAATACTCGTTGCATGCCGCGAAAAGCTGCTGCCTCTGCGCCTTGCACATCCATTTTTATTACATCAACTTGTTCGCCTGATTCAAAAAATGTGTCGAGAGTTGTGCAAGGAACTTCAAGTGTATTTCGATTCCCTTGATGAAAAAGTTGGTGATCCCCAGTGTTAAATGTAGATGTATGAAGATGCACCGTTTTTGCAATATCAGAAACTGCAGATTGAATTGCCTCGATTGAAGTGGCACAAGAATTACGTTCAATGTTCTGCAAAAGCATTTTGTAATTGTCTGGGTGTGGCTCAAAAGCAACAACTCGTCCTGTTTCGCCAACCCACTTTGTTGCGGGTATCGCGAACAATCCGACATGTGCGCCGATATCGACAAATGTCATTCCATCTTGCAACAGCCCTTCAATGAGTGATGTTGTCACTGGTTCGTACTCACCTGTTGATTCTGCTTCGAGCGTGACTCCAAAATCACCACTTGGAAGTTGAAATTGCATCCCACATCGTTGCAACTTTCCAGACTGTTTCATTTTGAGTAAACGAACCGCAACCGCACGTATTGGAGGGCATCGTTCCAAAACTGGTCGAATAATCGGGGCAATTCGCCGCCGTAAATTTCCAAATGAACTTGATGTTTTCATGTACTCGTTCGCTCTTTGGTATCGGTCATCTCTTCATCTTCCATGAGCAATGCGAGTGTCACCGTATCAGCAAATCGCATTCCAGTATCAGTAAGCGTGAGGCAATCATTATTCCAATGAAGTAAACCCTCATCTACATATCGTTTAATTACGTTCTCACGCCATCTATTGTTCGATTGAGAAATCAATTCGTCCACCCACGCGCGTTCCATTCCCTTTACCAATCGAAGCCCAACCATGAAGGATTCACCTGCACTTTTATCTGGATCAAGTTTTTCAACATCAACAATTGTCGGCAAATTTCCCGCAGAAATATACTCTGGAATACGTGGCGTATTTTTCCATCTCCTTCCTGCGAGATGCCCTGAAGCCGATGGCCCAAACGGCCACCATGACTGATTAGTCCAATATGCAATGTTGTGTTTACATTCTTTGCCTAACTTTGCGAAGTTACTAATCTCGTACTGCAAATACCCCTCTTGATGAAGATGTTCTTTCACACTTTCAAACATTGTCGCTTCAAGTTCATGATTAACTCTACTTACTTCCCCTCTATCCAACCGAACTCGCAGTGGAGTGTTTGGCTCATAGATTAGTGAATAACAACTTAGATGCGTGGGCGCCAAAGAAACTGCTTGATGAAGATCTCTAAACAATTGCTCTTCCGTTTGCGATGGAATTGCATAGATAAGATCAAGACTAATATCAGTAACACCTGCATTTCGAACTATATCAACTGATTTTCCAACACTCGATGGGTCATGCCATCTCTCGAGAGCCTTGAGTAAGGTTGGATGGAAAGATTGAGCTCCGATACTCACGCGATTTACACCATGGCGAACCATCGCTTCTGCCTTCTGCGCGGTGACGGTTTCTGGATTTGCTTCTACGGTCCACTCACACTGAGTAGATCGTGGCAAATACGTTTCGACTGAATGCAACATATCTTCAAAGAGTCTTGTTTCAAAAATAGTAGGTGTGCCACCTCCAATAAAAATTGTCTCGACAGTATTAAGGTGCGGGCCAACATGCTCTAGTTCTTTGGCGAGTTTCTGCACGAATGCCTCATACAGGTGTTCAGATCCTGCTGTGCTAAAGAAGTCGCAATAATGGCATTTATGAAAACAGAAAGGAACGTGGATATAGACCGAATTTACCGAATTTGCCTCTGCTAACCATGACTCTGCTGTAAATTGCTCCTCAAAACCACAAGAATGACCTTGTAGAGGAAGAACAGAGTTGTTAAACTGGGTAAGCATGAAGGAGGGGCTCGGGGGCTCGGGTGATTTGGGCTAGGATAGGGTAAACGGGAACAGGATTCTACAATGGCAATTCAACTTATGATGACATATAAGGATGGCACAAGTCGAACTTTCGACTTGGAGCATGACCGTACGACGATCGGTAGACGTCGAACGTGTGATTTGCATGTAGCAATCCCAGCAGTTGCACCACTCCATTGTGAAATTACAGTTATTGATGGTTGCGCCAAAATTCTCAACAGAGCCCCAGATTCACAAACCTTACATAATGGGAGTTCTGTCAATTCTGCAAATCTAAACAACGAGGACAGAGTTAAGATTGGACCCGTTGAGTTTACCGTCATCATGAACGATGATGAAACTGTAATACGTCGCCACTAATACCCCGCTCTCCCCGCTATACTTCAACCATGAATACAGGGCAGAATACTGCTATCGTTGGGCTCCAATGGGGCGACGAAGGCAAGGGAAAAATTGTTGACTTACTCACTGCGAAGCATGATGTTATTGTGCGATACAACGGAGGGGCAAATGCTGGACATACCGTTGTGGTAGATGATCAGAAGTATGCACTTCACCTCATTCCCTCTGGCATTTTGTACGAAGATAAACTTTGCATCATCGGAAACGGAGTTGTTGTCGACCCAATACAACTCATTAAAGAAATAGATACATTGCGGGACCGTGGCATTGAAGTCGGGGATAACTTAAAAGTTTCTAACCGTGCGCACGTTGTCATGCCATATCACAAAGAACATGATGCTGCACTTGAAAGAAAACTTTCTCAAGCTGCAGGAAGTGGCGACCAATCAATCGGCACAACTAAAAGAGGAATTGGACCTGCGTATGCAGACAAGGTGCACCGAGCAACTGCAATCCGAATGGGTGACTTGCTTGACCCAGACGCCCTATTGAGCAAATTAAAGGTGACATGCTCCATCCGCTGCGCTGAACTTACAGCTCTTGGCGTTGACACACCTCCTCTTAATCCAATCGATCTTGCTGATGAATTTTCTGCGTATGGCAGGCGACTTACACCGCATATCATTGATACGGTGTACGAATTACATGACGTGACAAAAGAAGGCAAAACGATTCTCTTTGAAGGTGCAAATGCTTGCCTACTTGACATTGATCACGGTACATATCCTTACGTTACAAGTTCCAACTGCTCTGCTCTTGGTATTCATGCTGGCACCGGCTTGCCAGGGCGATGCGTCCAAAATGTTGTTGGGATTATGAAGGCGTACAGCACAAGAGTTGGTGGCGGGCCGTTCCCTAGCGAAGAGCTTGGCGAAATAGGAGAGCGAATTCGCGAACGTGGAAATGAGTACGGAACAACAACAGGAAGACCACGACGATGTGGTTGGCTTGACCTTGTCGCCGTGAAGTATTCAGCAATGATTTGTGGAGCAACTTCAATCGCATGCATGCTGTTGGATGTACTTAGCGGCTTCGATGAAATTAAGATATGTGTCGCTTACGAATTACCAGACGGCACGACAAGCACTCGCTTTATTCCTGATGCTCGAAAACTAGCAACAGCAAAACCTATTTTTGAAACGATGAATGGTTGGGCGGAAGAAATTGATGATGTAACTTCTCCAGAAAATTTGCCCAAGAACGCCCGTGCGTATTTGGACCGTATTTCTGAATATCTTGAGTTGCCTATATCAATAGTAAGCGTTGGCCCGAAGCGTTCACAAACAGTTATTTAACAGCGCCAAATTTTCTCGTACGGTTTGCATAATTAACAATTGCTGCATCAAGATCTTCGTCGTCAAAATCAGGCCAACACTGTTTGGTGACATAGAATTCTGAATAGGCAATCTGCCAGAGTAAAAAGTTAGAAATTCTATTCTCCCCTGCGGTTCGAATTAACAAGTCAGGGTCGGGAGCACCTGCGGTGAAGAGACGTTGCTCAAGCGTTTCTTGTGTCACTGCAACGCCATCGCTAATAAGTTTTTTTATTGCGAGCAGTAATTCACTGCGACCAGAATAATCCAACGCTAAACCGATGGTGAGTATTTTACCTTCTGCAGTTTCGGCACTCGCTTTATCAAGAGCTGCAAGGATTTCTTCAGAAAACTTGTCTCTAGAACCATAATGCACTAACCGAACACCTTGTTTAACAAGTTCGGGCACTTCGCTTGAAAGTTGCAACAAGAGCAATTCCATGAGGGAATCTATTTCATGCTCGGGGCGGCTCCAATTTTCTGTGGAAAATGAATAGAGGGTCAAGTATGAAACCCCAAGTTCGATGCACCTTTGCACAACTTTCTTCACGCTTGTAGCTCCCGCTGCGTGTCCTTGAGAGCGAGACATCCCTTTCGATTCTGCCCATCGACCATTCCCGTCCATAATAATTGCTATGTGCTTTGGTATTTGCTCTTTTGAAACGGGGGATTCCTTCATCTCCACATTCTACCACCGTAATTCGGCTCAGAGCCAGATTGGCTCAGAGCCAATCTGGCTCTGAGCCGTTGTAATGAAAAAACCCGCCCCACCATGTCATTTTGCGGATGAGCGTGGCGAGACGGGCTAAATCGTTTACAAATTATCTTAGTTTGGCAATTTCTCGAAATACACAATCCTTGGCTTATCCGCAGGTGTATTCACATTACTTCGATCTACAAGCATGACATACCTGCTGTCATCAATAATATATCTCAGGTCAGTTGCATCCCACAACGCAGTAATCGGGTTACGCTTGAAAGTTCGTATTCTCATATGCACCGTGAACATGTCGCTATTTGTCGAAATCAGGTTGGATATTCCTGCCTGCAACATGTTTATCTCTTCAGCGTCACCACTCACTTCATCACCCCTAACAGAATCTTCGCCATAATAATCAGCCCGATTCACATCAGTACTGATGTGCGTGCCTAAATCGTTAGCTACATCAAATGGTTCAAGAGCAGCAAAGTCAATTCGCCAAGCATCTGCATATTTCGTCGTTGACCACGGCTCACCCACTGCATCGTCAGGAGCATAAGATCCTAAAGGATCAACAGGACGCAGTAATCCAATTTCTGCTGGAGAGGAGAATCCGCGTGTTTGTTTTGGGCCAGTACCAAGTTCCATTTCAAGTGTCAATGCACGGTCAGAATAATCTGTGCCGCCAGGAATTCCCGTGTCATCTGTTACGCTCCAACCTCCATTGGCACCCTCACGCCATTGCACCATAGCTTCAGGAATTGATGAACGCGGGTTTCCGGTTCCTGCAGACGTACGATGCACAACCTTATACATATGTGGCAACATACGAAGAACTTCAACTGGAGCGGTATTGATGTTAATCATGCCTGGTGTCGCTTTGCCGGAGAACCCGTTTGCGTTAAAGAGGGAATGTATAGATGGCCACTCATATTGTGATGATGCTATAGGTGACAAATCATCATCTTCAGCATCGCCAGTAAAGTCCACCCTACCAGGACCATCACAAACAAACGAATCGAGAATTCTCGTAGCAATTGCCTGGCGAGGCCACGGGTGATTCAACGCGTCCGCTTGACCGGGACCAATATATTCACTTCGGCCACCCATCATCAATGGAGTCGGCTCGCTATTCTCACCGCCTGATCCACGAGGAAGAAACCGAAGTCGGTTCACTCTTTCATCGAGGATCAGTTCATCGTCCTCGTCAATAATGCCAACCAACGGCGCCCACCAATCTTCAATTTGCCAATTTGGATACATAAACTCGCTAAAGGTTGTCACAGTGCCGGCATTGACTTGAGTTCCATGATCAAGATGGCTTAGCGGCAATTCTAGGTTGTAATCAAAGTCCTCATCTGGTGGAAACGGTGGGAAGTAGTCGCCTTCAAGCATATGCCCAAAGAGCCAAACATTGAGTAACTCGCCCACCTGATCAAAGTCATCATCTTTTTGCAACATCTGAAGCGGGAATGTTAAACCCATATTGAGTTCATCCCTATCAATATCAATCCCGCCTGAACCATTTGTATCTGCATACGCAGGCACGACTGAAGTTGTACTGCTTGAATTCAATGTTTGTCCATACCACCCCTTGTCAGGGAATGGTGGATTTTCAATTTTATTCATATCAAAAAATGTTGGTTTTCGATGTCGGTATCCACCGTGAACTACACCATCATAAATATCCGAATCGTCCGCGCTTGGGTGCCAAAGGTAAGTTGTAAACCATGGGTCTGGAAAATCTGTCAATTCATCATCATCAGCAGGAAAAACTGCATTGTCATCCAGTTCACCGCTCCCGTCAAAGTCGTCTGGATCAACAAATTCGGTCCAATGAAACTCTGAACTATGTTCAAGATAGATTTGAGACCCTGCATACACATTTTTTGTAATCCTACGCTTCCCATTAAACTCTGGCTCAGCAGGAAAAGTCGTGGGGTCGAGGTCATCAACATCATCACCATTTCGAATGAAATCATTCGCGGCAAATACATAGCGCGGGTTTCTTTCAGTAGCGTCATAAGTGTCATTGGGCCAGACACCATCCTCTGGAACATCAAGTCCCCACGCACGAGTCACTCGATCCCAGTGTACGAGAATAGTTTCAGTGTTTGGCTCAAAGGGAATGAATGTATTCACGTACCCCGTATCCCCAACTTTATTCCACTGTCTTTCGAGATCTTCACTTACTCTACTTGCTAATGTTGATCCACTAGATTTCCCTGGTGCATCAATCCGGTCAATAAGAACTCGCTGGTCTTCGTCAAATTTATACAAGGCAATAGCGTTGTACTCGGTATCATCCTTATTCCAGTCTAGATCATCGTAATACCCACGAGTTGTCTCCCACCCAGGAAGCAAATTCGATGTAAATGAGGGGACTTTAATTATCAAGGTTTTTTCAACACCTTCGTATGGCACGGTGTTTGGATCATCAACGGTATTTACATCATCCTGTGGATGGTCATCTTCTTCAATGTCAAGAAAATCTTTCCAGTCCTGATTTAAATCTGGAATAGTTGGATCAAGCGGATCAGCAAAGATTGAGGCATCAGGCATATCTGCATCTTCAGGGAATGCATACAAAATAAGCGTGGCGGGATTCTCAGGTGTTGCAGGAGGAAGAAGCAAAGATGTCGGGTCTGGAACTCCGGGCGTAACAATAGAATCGAACTTAAACTCCTTGCCAAAAAATTCTACAGAATAATCTTGTAAATCGATAAGTCGATTAAACGGATTTGCTAACTGCACCACTGCATATGTTCCCTGAAAATCAGACCAAAGTCTATCATCCGGATCAGGATTATCATTCACGATGAAATATTGAATACAAGGCGTATCAATACACTCCTCTCCACTCTTATAAGTACCACCAAGATTATCGCAATGCGCCTCTTCACTAACATCAATACAACTTCCTGAACCAAAACAACAAGCACCTTCAAACACACACGGCTCATCACCAGTATCTGGAATTTGGTCTGGTCCAAAGCAAGAAACACCATCACCAGCATATGTTCCGCCAAGTTCAATACACTGTTCCTCGGGCACATAAGAACATGGCGAGAAGGCAAGGCAACATGCTCCACCGCAATCTGAATCTGCACAGAATTCACCTGGACGATAGATGCCACCTAAAACAACCTCACAGTATTCAGTGAAGTCACGGACACCCACAATATCAACGCAAGTGTCGCTCATTAAACAACACGACCCACTTGGCGCACAAGCAACAGGACCACAAGGTTCCCCAACACCTTGGAAATATCCAGGGGCATCATTAGTTTCCCACTCACCATTGCCATCGGGATCCTTAAGTTCATCGCAAGAATCCATTGACATCATTTCGCATCCACCCGCCCAGAGACAACACGCGCCAACGCAGGGATCCGTTGCGCAGAGTTGTCCTGCAGTGTAAATACCTCCAAGAATATCGCACGATGAGCTGTTCGTTGTGTCAACGCAATTAGCAGTGGTGCCATTGTCTAAACAGCACGAACCGTTTGAGCATGTTTCTAAAAGACAACTACCGCTACTATCCCAAATACCGTTTGCTTCATCGCACATAGCTTGAATAACCATCACACAGCCAAATGGTTCCATACAACATGCTCCTTCAACGCCTAATGCACATGGATCCGACACACATGTTGTTTCATCCCCTTCGTATGAACCTCCAAGAGTGATAATACACATATCTGATGTGAGTTCATCACAGAATTGACTGCTAATACAACACGCTCCAATTGGCAAACATGGCTCCGTGTCACATGACCGGTCAAAGATAAATGTTCCTCCCATTTCAAGGCAATCCACCGCATAATTATCAAGACAAATACCAAGTGGGAAGCAACAAGCACCAAGACAAACATTGTCAGCACATGTTTGACCTGGGTTAAAATCACCGCCTATATTTGCACAGTTATCTATTTCTAATTCGAGACATGTGCCGTTTCCTACGCAACAAGCGGATGTGTCTGAACATGGCGCTGGCAATTCCTCGCAGCGAACCAGCACGCCTTGAAACTCCCCGCCAATATCATTACATGCACTTTCAAGAAAAACATCTTGGCAGTACCCGGTATCTAAACAACAAGCCCCACGTTGGCTTTCCCCACAAGGAACAGTTCCACAACCCACGCCATCGCCTGTATATGTACCACCAAGTGCTAAACACGATGTCTCGAGCAAATCTTGAAGACAACCCCCGTCATCTGGTAAACAACATGCACCAGTTGGAACACATGGTGAATCAACGCAATACTCACCAACTTTATACTCACCTCCAAACAAGTCGCAAGTATCTTGCAACATGACTTCGCACCCACCCGTGTAAAAACAACATGCACTTCTACAAGGGCTTATATCGCAAGCATAACCCTGAATATATGTTCCATCAAGACTAATACAAATGCCGAGGGAAACTTCAATGCATGTCCCTTCTCCTAAACAACAAGAGCTATTACACGGCGCTTCTACACATTGCACACCTGCAATAAAGTCACCGTTAATCGTATTGCATTCTTGAAGGGAGGCAACTTCAGTGCAACTTTCACTCCCTACACAACATGAACCTGCTGCTTGACATGATAACTCGGTGCAATTTTGGTCTTGCCCAAAATATACTCCGCCCAATTCATTACATGCTGTCGTTGTGACATCGACACACTGGGTGTAGTCCAAGCAACAAGGCGTGGTACAAGGATCAGCATTGCAAAACTGAAGACTTCGATAGGTTCCACCAAGTGACGAGCATGCCTCTTGGCTAAGAACATCAACGCAACTGCCACTTTCAACGCAACATGCTCCAAGGGTTTGGCAATCGCCAGCACATTGAGTCTCATACCCTGCAAATGCTCCGCCAAGTTCAGTACAACTGCGTAAGGAAAGTTCTTCACATGTTCCCATATATAGACAACAACGCCCAATACATTTATTCAACTCACAGATTGTGCCATCGCCCCTATATTCACCCTGTAAGGTATTGCAATTACTTGGTCGCATCACAATGCACCCACCATCAGGGAGACAACATGCACCGTACTCACAATTTGCAAGTAGACAATTCTCTGAACCTTCAAAAGTACCATTGAGGGCAACACAAGTCAATTCTGAGGTCATTTCACAAAAACCATCTAAACAGCAGGCTCCTGGGTCATACTCTTCTGTTTCTGCACCATGTGCATGTCCAATGAACGCTTCCATAATAAAGGGTTGCGCTTCAAGCCCGAGCATCACGATGTCGCCATCATTTGGGCCAAGGACTGGGACATCTGCATACGGAAGATCATTATCACCTTCCTCTGCTTCTTCCCAACCATTATTGCCAAGGACTGGCGGGGGTACAACACTCGAAAGAGGCGTGTCTACTTTTGGTGTAACACCTGAAATATGGGTGGCAAATGGCGAATGGTCTCGCCATCGATCATCTGCATCAAGATAGGACATAATGTTTGATGCAAGTCCAGCAGACATAAGCCGAGCTTGTTGGTAATAATTGTTTACAGGACCATCGGTAGTCCATTGAGCATCCATATCTGGCTCGGTATACGTTCCAAGGGGTCCACGGGCAGGCAAATCAGCAAAATCAAGCGAACTCACACCTTTTTCTTGGGCGTCAGTCATGGCAAGCAAAATTTGAAGTGGCGCTCGTTGGCTCAGAGTCAATTTTCCATCAGCATTTGACTCCCACCAAATAGCCCATGACGATGTAGGTGGAGTTGGGTCGTAATATTCACGCAAATCTACTTTGGTTCGGGATTGCTCACGCCAAGTATTCACAACAAAGTTTGCTGTCTTAAACAAATTTATAAGATAATCAGGATCACTTGGATCCAAGAGCGACATTGCCTCTCCAACTTCCTGTGGAATTGATGGTGGAAAAAGTGAACCCCAAGGCTGAAAGTCATTGTTATAACTTTCGAGTTTAAATGCGTCATACCCACGCGGCAACGTTCCGGTTGAATCGTTTCGTTGCCAAAACCGCTCTTCCCAACGCAACCATGGCGCCAACAAATCATTCCTCACGCCGCTAAACGCTGTGAGTTTTCGGCGATTATCAAAAAGCAATTCCTTATTGTTTAGTTGATCACGTAACTCAGATGCTTCGTGGCGAAGATAACTACTCCGGATGAATTGAGTGTTAGATGAATCTACACTATTCAGACTACGCTCTAAACGTGACCCAACAAATTGGTAATTGTTCCCTTCAACAACGCGGAGTTCTAATTCATCCGCTGTGGTGTATGGACGGAATCCATTTGTGGCAGAAAATGGGTCT
>JASMLY010000051.1 GCA_030748455.1 Phycisphaerales bacterium
GTGCACCAAGCGTTTGGTGTACTCATCGATGACGAAGGCAACGACACATTCAAGGCGATGACTGCTGCGAATCAGGGATCTGCTTGGGATATTGCAGCGGGCTGTTTACTTGATAAAAGCGGCGATGATTCATACGAAGCAAACGCAATGACGCAGGGGTCTGCACAGATGCAGGGGATTGCGTACCTGATTGATGTAGACGGGGCTGATTCGTACATCGGTACAAATCCAGCGCAAGGGAAGTCAGGAAGTAACTCGTATCACTTTGAATCAACTCGCGCGCGGTCTTTTAGTTTTCTTCTTGATAAAGGCGGTGACGAAGATTCATATTCCCTTGAACGCAAAAACAATTCAACCGAAATCACACATCAAGTACCAAGAGATTCTGATGGCAGTTCGGGGGTTAGTTCGGGGGATAATTCGGGGGTTGGAGTGTTTATTGACCGATAGCACTCTTTTTTCACTTTGGAGTGCTACACAACAAGGTTGGATAGTATTGTTATCCCCAGTTATCAATAAGAGTCAATAGATCATTTGCATCGATCATGCCATTTGCATCAATATCAGCAGGGCAGTCCACTGGCAAATCGGGGCAATTTCCCCATGCACTAATGAGTTCAAGAATATCCGAGATGTTCACAACTCCATCGCGATTGATGTCAGCGGTTCGGTCTGCTTGTAACAGCAATGGAATATGCATCGTTACTGTAGCAGTTGGGTCAGCAACTTGTTTGTATGCGTTCCAACCATGTCCTCCGTTAAAATATTCGGTCGTGGAATAAACTCCAAACGTTTCCAACAGCACATGAAGGATTTCGGATTGCTGCCATGCGTGGATTGGATCGCTTAACCCGTGAACAAAATGCGCAGGAGGATCACTTGCATCAGCATACTGTATTGGTGATCCCTCTTGATAGAGTGGTGCGGTTTTTGGGTTGTACGGTTCTCCGAAGAACCACATAAACATTAGGTTAAAACCAAAGTCCTCAATTTGCATAACAAAATCAGATAAACCCCAAAACGGAATTGCACCATTTACTCGATATCCACCATCTGGTGGCGGTAGTGGTTCAAACATTTCAACACCAGCAGTTGTTAGAAGCATTTCTGTTAAATGTCCACCTGCTGAACCTCCGCCAACAATGATCGTGGGGGAGAGCCCATACCCTGCGCCCTCTTCGCGAATCCATTTTACGACTGCTTTTGTGTCGTGTATTGCTTGTGGGTACGAAGCAGTTTGCGCGGACGAGAGTGTGTAGTTACAAGAGACAACGGCGTAACCGGCATCTGCTAATGCAGTATGTAACTCATCGTTTTGTGCTTTGTCCCCGCTTGCCCATCCGCCGCCGTGGATGAACAAATATGTTGGTGTTCCAGTAAGAAGTCCACTTTCGGGAAGATAAATATTCAATGTTGGGTCAGTACAGCCCGGTGATTCATAGACAACCTCAGAAACAATATCTGCTGAAAAAGCGCTTTGTGCTAAACAAAGGATGCATAGTCCGAATCTCATTTGAATAAGCATAGCATCGAAACGCACATTTTCAAAGCATGTTGCGAACTTTTACAGGTGTCCCTAGTGTCCTGCCCTGTACCTTGCAGAGTGTGTACAGGTCTTTTTTTGCAGAATTCGATTGGTTCACTGTGGTTCCTTTATATTTAATGCGTTAAATTTCATTAAAGAGGAAAAAAGCTTTCGTACTAATCCCTAATCTATATGCGTATCCTCAAACGTAGACCGGAAATTAAAATGTTGGGAATTTGGGTCGGTATTGAACTGGATTGAATCGCGCCAATCGTTCACATCTTCCACAGAAGGGGCAATATCGGGTAATAAATCGCGGAATGTGTCACCGTACCAATTAACACACCCCTGATCTTCGTGCATAATCGACTGGCGGATGCACTCGTACCAAAGTGCGGATGCTTGGAGTTCGAGTTCGCTCGATTCAGCTTCTGAGGTCTCAGAGTTGTTCGCCTTCATTGCAAGCGCAATCGCAAGATTATTCAAATATCGCCAAGTTAAATTGTGACCAACGCCGTAACTATCGGCTGCAGTTCGTGCAGCAGGGCGGAGTACCTTAATTGCTGCATCAAAGTTACCTAGTTTTTCATTCGCTAAGCCAAGAAGGTTCTGTAAGGAAAGTGCATTGGGATGGTGCTTTCCATACGCAAGTTCCGTTCGAGCAATCAATTCAGGTGTGATTATGTCTAACACATGCAGATAGGCTTCCTTGGATTCTTCGCGAAAAATATCTGCCCATGCAAGCCGTTTAAAGGTCTCATATTCCAAATCAAACATGTCGTCTCTATTGAGAACAATGTCCATAGCAGCTTGATAATTACCCCTTGCGTCATCGCGAACTTCTTTGTTTTCAGAACGAATTTCTTTTCTTGCTAGTGCAATCAAACTATACGCCCTGAATTCTTCCGAAGGAGATTCCACCTGTGCAATCAACTTCTTTATTTTCTTAATACTTTCTTCTAAGGGTTTTTTACTCTTCTTTGAACATTGCTCAATTTGTAGCAAGATGCCTCGTTCTGAATCAAGACCAACATATTTCGCGAGCTCCATTCGAATACTCTCGGATATGTTACCTGTGTCAGCAACATCAGCAATCATGCCGTGCATTTCGGCTAAAAGCAATCCGTCATCACCGGCAAGGTTTTTTGCATGCTCAATCGTAAGGTCGTAGTGCGTTCTCCAATACTCAGGATTTGTCGTAATGATTTCACCCCGAGTAGCAAGCGCGTCCTTTGCGAATTCGATCAACTTGGTTTTATCGTTGAGAGTCCTCGTTGCTTGTATTGAATAATAGAGAGAAACGCAAGTGGCTATGAAAAGAAAGGGCAGGGTAAGAACAATAGCAGCAGCAGTGCGTCTTTTTCTTCGCAAAAATTTAGAGAGGAATGATTCTTTGCTCGCAGTGACTGGTTCACCGTCGAGTAATCGTTGGATATCATCACACAATTCACTTGCTGAGCGATACCTTTGTGCAGGGTTATATGCCATGGCGTGCGAGACGACAGTTTCTACATCACGATGTATTTTTTTATCGTATGTACGAAGGGGGATCGGGTCATACTCACATAATGTTTCGATTGCTTTTGCGATCGTGGTTGATTGCAGATCATACGGCTGCTTACCTGCTAAGAGTTCATACAACAAAACGCCTAGTGAGTAGAGGTCACTTGACGTGTCAATGCGTTCTCCCCGCGCTTGTTCTGGCGACATATATTGCATCGTGCCTACGAAGTCTTGTGTGGAAGTATGAAACTCAGTTGGGAAACCGATTGGATCAATTGCTTTGGCAATCCCAAAGTCGATAATCTTGGGTGTGCCTTGAGCGTTAACCAAAATATTTGCAGGTTTTAAATCGCGGTGAATAATGCCATGCCTGTGCGCTTCGGCGATCGCTTTGCAGACTTCTTTGAAACAACGTAACTTTTCCTTAATCGTTACGCTCTGCTTCGAAGCATACATTGTAATGGGCATTGCGTCTTCAATGAATTCCATAGCAATCCACGGAATTCGATCGCCACCCAAAAGGTGTGTGCCTGCTTCATAAATTTGAGCGATTCCTCCGTGGTGCAATTGACCAAGTAGTTGACATTCAATTTCAAAACGCTTGCTAGCGCTTCTAGAGAGCAAGCCTTGCCGAACAATTTTGATTGCAACATTTCGCTCCGGCTTTTCTTGTTTCGCAAGATACACTCTTCCCATCCCGCCACTGCCGATTCTTTTCACAATGCTGTAATGGCCAACGACTTCACCAATAAATGGATCATGGTCGGTTTCGTCTAAATCTCCTTCAGTAAAGGGAAGGAGTGATTGAACAGCATCATAAAGTTCAAGAGATTCTTGCTGGATTTCTTGAAGCCGTTGTTCTTGCGCTTCTTGATCTAGGGCAACTAACTCAGCAAGTAACTCGCGGATTTGATCATGGCTAGGTGTCATTTGAGAGTTCGCGCCGTAGCCACGCCCTTGCCCAAATCCAGTCTGCTCGGACTGTGCGGTCTGTGATTTGTAGTAAATCTGCGACAACGGTTTGCGTTAAGCCAAGCAAATATCGAAATCGAACAACGTCTGCAGCTCGTGCGTTGATCTTCTGCAACTTTTCGATGGCCTCTAGGAGCGGTTCGATCATTGCATTGACTTGGGTTTCTGGGGAAGCAAGTTCGCCGGGTATGAGCTCGATCGAAATACTCTTTTTGCCACCACCACGCTTCTGCGTGTTTCGTTTCCTCGCGTAATCGACAAGGATCTGTCCCATCGATCTCGCTACACTTCCAAAAAAATGTGCTCGGTTTTCCCAGGACAACAATACTCCATCTTTGCCATACAAACGGATCCAAACCTCGTTGACCAATACGGTAGGTTGAACAGTATTTCCTGAGTATTCTCGACGACAAATATTTTCTGCCATGTCGTGCACATCGCATTGCACTTCTTGCCAAAGTTTGGAAATAGCAAAACTGTCGCCGCTTGAGGCTTCGTTGAGAAAACCTGTGATATCCCGCTGGGTCGTTGACATGTCTCTTAGAGAATATCGTCCCAAGTTGTCTTCTTTGTTTCAAGTGCATTTACATGTTTACATGCGAAAAAACGCTCCGAAAACGGATAAAAAAAGCCTCGGCATGTGCCGAGGCTCTTGTGAGAGATCAATTAAAAGATTAACCTGGAGTTTTTCGGGGCGTCGCTTCACTGCATTTAATTTCACGACCATCTAATTCTTTACCGTTGCACTCTTCTAATGCCTTGTTTGCTTCTTCGTCATTATCCATTGTGACGAACCCAAAACCACGGGAACGACCACTTTGACGATCAGTAATGACGATCGCATCTGATACAGCACCAAACTGCTCAAAATGAGTTCTGAGACCTTCAGTATCTGTACCCCAACTTAAATTACCTACATACAATTTCATAACACTATCCTAACCTTAACTTCCGCCCCACAGGACGGCATACGCACCTAGAACAAAACACAGATCTAGGCACTAGGCTGCCGAGACGGTGGAATTATACTCGATATCCCTTGCATCCTTGAGAATCCTGCCTTTTTTCGTGCCTCCGTAGAACGGCAAAACCCCGTTTTTTGTACGATAGGGGCATGTGCCGCCTTTTTCTTTTTGTATTTTCTTGTTGTATTATTGTAGGTTGCTCAAAAGATGGACGAAATGCACCGCCGCTTGGTCGGGGTGATCCATCCAAATCCGCTCCCTCGTCGATGATTGGGAAGGGGTTCACAGAAGATGTGCATCCAACGATTGCCCATGTTCGAATTGTCGATCTGAATCAAGACGGCCTGCAAGATGTGCTTGTATGTGATGTGCATGGTCAGCAAGTGAGTTGGATCAAGCAAACTGTCGAAGGTACATTTGTAGAAACAGCCATTCTTCCAAAAGTCAACGGCGCGGTTCACGCAGAGGTCGTAGATATCGATACTGATGGTGACCTCGATGTACTCATTGCAGCGATGGGTGTCATTCTTCCAACAGATGCGAAAATGGGGAAGGTCATCATTCTTGAAAACGATGGAAATGAATTGTTTACCGAGCACAGCATCGCAGAGAACATGCAACGCGTAACCGATGTGCAAGCTGGGGATCTCGATGGTGATGGCGATTTGGATTTAGCGGTTGCACAGTTTGGATACACGCAAGGTCAGGTGCAGTGGTTTGAAAATCAAGGTGGATGGGAATTTACACACCACCAATTGATTGACAAAAGCGGTGCAATCCATGCGCCTATTGTTGACATCGATCAAGATGGTGATTTAGATGTTGTCGCACTTTTATCACAAGAATGGGAAACGGTCTACGCATTTGTGAACGATGGAAGCGGAGTGTTTGAAACACATATCTTGCACGATGTTGCAGACGCTGATTTTTCAAGTTCAGGGATTACTGTTGCGGATCTCGATCAAGATGGCGATAGCGATGTAGTTTGGACAAATGGTGACGCGTTCGTTTCAGTTGATTACCGACCACTCCCAACGCACGGTGTCCAGTGGCTTGAAAATAACGGATCGTTAGACTTTACGTACCACCGAATTGGACAAATGGATGGCGCGTATGGACCATCCGTTGCAGACATGGATCAAGATGGAGATTTGGACATCGTAACCGTTGCCGAGTTTGCTTTTTGGGATCGCCCCGAAACTAGAAGCATCGTGTGGTGGGAACAACAAGAAAATTTGCAATTTATTCCACGCACAATTGCAACAGAACCGACGCATTTAGTGACGTGTGATGTCGCAGACCTTGATGCAAACGGGTTTCCAGATATTGTCGCAGGTGGCATGGCGCTCTATCCACCCTTCGATCGAATCACCCGCGTTTCGCTTTGGAACAATGAGAGCGGGTTTGCAAAGAATACAACTTCGTTGCAAATTCCAACGTCGGTTCAAGCAAGGCTCGACCAAGCAACAACACTTGGCGAAAAGGGAATGATTCTTCACGCAAATGGTTTCGATCCTCAGAAGTACTATAAACAAGCGGTTACAGAGGAACCGGCAAACCCGCGGTGGTATTATTACCTTGGTCTTTTAGAAGTAGGTGTAGGGGACAGTGACGCTGCGCTTGCATATTTTCTACAAGCAGAAAAAATTGATGGTTCCTATGCTCCATTACAAACTCGGCTAGGAGAGTTGTACGTCGGAATTGGAGAAACTGAACGTGCAAAAACAAAATTTCGGACAGCAGGTACAGAACATGCAACGGTCGCCCTTGCTCAACTTGCAGCAAATGATGGGCTATGGATTGAAGTTCTTGAGATCTTAGATGGCACTTCTATTCCCGCAGCAGCTTCGCTTATCCATACAGCAAAAGCAAAGATGGACAATACTTCGCATGAACCGTATGCAGCAGTTGACATGGGGTTTCAGATGGAAGATTCCTGGTTACAAGAAGTTGAAGAGCTATGTATTCTCGCACCGCACCTTGTGACACAAGCCCAAACAGATTTCATTGCTGGTGACATCGGCTCTGCAGAAAAGTTGTTGCGTCGTGCGATTGACATTGACGGGACAAATAAAGATGCAAGATTAGCGCTTGCGAACATCTTATTATTGAACGTGACCGAAAAGAACCTGCAAGAAGCATTGGCGCACTTGGAAGCTGGGCTGCGTGCAGACCCAACGTACGTCATGACACGATCAAAATATGGTTGGGCATTGTATCTATCTGAACGTTTTGCCGAAGCGAAGAGCGTTTGGCTCTCTATTCTTACTGACGAACCACAACACGGGCCCGCACTGACCTATCTTGGACAACTTGCGCTGCAACAGAAACAATATCAACAAGCATACGACTATTACACAGAAGCGTTCGCGGTTCCAAGCGATTCACCCTTTGATGTTTCAACACATCCAGAAATGCGAGCTTCGATGTACTACCGTTTAGCACTTGCTGCTAAGGGTGCAGGGAAAGTGAACGAAGCAATCGTGGCATTTGAACAGGCAATCAAGTTAACACCAAGTAATGCAGGAGCGCAATTTGAATTAGGAAATACGCTGATTTCTCTGAAAGATTTTTCTCGTGCGTTGCCACACCTCGAAATTGCCAATGCCTTACAACCTCATACCCCCCGAGTGCTTGCTGCCCTTGGATACACATGGTTTAATCTTGAGGATCATCAAAAGGCAAAGGATTTTCTGGAACAAGCAGTGAAATTAGCTCCGAGATTTGCACTTGCTTGGTTCCACCTTGGCAATACGCAATTAGCCCTTGGAGATCGAGGTGCAGCGGGTGACTCTTTTACAGTTGCCATCCAATTACAGCCGACATTTACTGCAGCAAAGGATGCACTCTCTTCGCTCAATGGAAGGTAAACTCTCAACATGACAACAATCGAACACTTTATCAATGGTAGAACAGTTCCTTCGGACGCTAGTGAGACTTGTAGTGATCTGAATCCCGCAACGGGCGAAGTGCTTGCTGAAGTTTCACTTTGTGATCTGTCTGCAACAGAAGCAGCGGTTCAATCTGCCGCTGCTGCATTTCGGGGGTGGAGCGAAACCCCAGTTGGTGATCGATGTCAAGTTTTGTTTCGATACAAGGAATTGCTCGAGCAACACTTTGATGACCTGACGCAGATGATCGTCGATGAACACGGAAAGACAACTGCGGAAGCTCGCGGCGATGTACGCCGTGGGATCGACTGCGTTGAATACGCGTGTGGCGCTCCGTCTCTCATGATGGGACGAACACTCCCACGCATAGCAGTATCAACTTCTTTTAGCCGAGAGCGGGAAGAAGGAATCCCGTTAGACAGCTCGCTTGAACGTGTGCCAATTGGAGTTTGCGTTGGAATCACACCTTTTAACTTCCCAATCATGGTGCCTCTTTGGATGTGGCCAATGGCAGTTGCGTGTGGAAACACGTTTGTGTTAAAGCCGTCTGAAAAAGTTTCACTCTGTGCGCTACGTGAAGTTGAACTAGCGCACGAAGCGGGATTGCCCCCCGGAGTGCTCAACATGGTGACAGGCGGTCCCGATGTAGTGAATCATCTTCTTACGCATGATGATGTCAAAGCGGTCTCCTTTGTTGGTTCAACTGCTGTTGCAAAGCATATTTACACAACTGCTTCAGCAAGTGGGAAAAGAGTGCAGTGTATGGCTGGCGCAAAAAACACAATGATCATTATGCCTGATGCAAACAAAGAAGCAGCAATCGATGGCGTCGTGAGTTCATCGATGGGGAACACGGGGCAGCGGTGTCTCGCTGGCTCGGTCGCTGTTCTTGTTGGCGATGCGCCTGATTGGTTTATTCCGAAAATCGTTGAAGCTACCAAACAAATCAACACAACTAAAGGTGACGAAGCAGGTTGCACAATGGGACCACTTATTGATGAGGCTAGCGTGCAACGCGTAACGAAAGCGATCGAAGATGGCATTGAAGCAGGAGCGAAGTTATTAGTTGATGGCAGAGAAATCAAACTTCCTGGATTTGTTGGTCCGACTGTGTTTGACTATGTTCCGCACGACTCGGCGCTTGCAATGGAAGAAATCTTTGGTCCTGTTCTTTCTATTATACGAGTAGACACCCTAGAAGAAGCGATTGCAGTGACGCACCGCTCTCCGTATGGAAACATGGCGGTGATGTTTACCGACAGCGGGTACGCAGCGAACAAATTCAAGGACACAGCTGGGGCAGGCATGGTTGGAATTAATGTAGGTGTTCCTGCTCCAATGGCAGTCTTTCCATTCTGCGGATGGAAAGACTCCTTCTTTGGAACATTGCACTCCAACGGGGAAGATTCAGTTCGTTTTTATACAGAAGGCCGCATTCTTGTGAGTCGTTGGTTTTAACCAGCGAGGAAAGGCACATACATGGCACGAATAACACGAGCAGCCCTGATTCAAGCATCAAATCCTGCTCCACCAGAAGCATCGATAGAAGAAACTAAGAAGATGATGATCGACAAACATGTCGAACTTATCAAACAGGCAGCCGATCAAGGCGCGCACGTCACATGTTTGCAAGAAATTTTCTATGGACCATACTTTTGTGCTGAACAAGATACACGCTGGTATGAGATTGCAGAACACATTCCAGATGGTCCAACTATTAGATTGATGCAGGAACTTGCAAAGCAGCACAAGATGATTCTCGTCGTTCCAATTTACGAAGTTGATATGACTGGTGTGTACTACAACACAGCAGCAGTGATCGACGAACATGGAGAATATCTTGGAAAATATCGAAAGCACCACATCCCACATTGCAACCCCGGATTTTGGGAAAAGTTTTACTTCAAGCCGGGCAATCTTGGTTTCCCCGTTTTTGAAACAAGTGCAGGGAAAATTGGCGTCTATATTTGTTACGATCGCCACTTCCCTGAAGGTGCGCGAGAACTTGGTTTGAACGGTGCAGAAATTGTGTTTAACCCATCTGCAACTGTTGCTGGTTTAAGTGAATATCTTTGGAAGCTCGAACAACCTGCGCACGCAGTTGCAAATCAATTTTTCGTTGGTGCAATTAACCGAGTTGGTACCGAAGCGCCGTGGGACATCGGAGAGTTCTACGGGCAGAGTTATTTCTGTAATCCTCGCGGACAAATTATTGTTGAAGGCTCACGAGATCAAGACGAAGTTGTGATAGCCGATCTCGATCTAGATATGATTGAAGAAGTGCGAAACACTTGGCAATTTTTCAGAGATCGCAGACCAGAGAGTTACACTCAGATTTGCAAACACTAAATGACTAACCATCTTATCAATCCAGACATTGCTCCAGTTCCTCAAGAAAGTAGGACTTGGTCAAAGTGGCACCTAGCAGCACTTTGGATTGGCATGTCAGTGTGTATTCCAACCTACATGCTTGCTGCGAGCATGATTGAAGCAGGGATGACATGGTGGCAGTCGGTGGGGACTGTCCTTCTTGGTAACTTAATTGTATTAGTTCCGATGATATTGATGGGGCATGCTGGTACGAAGTATGGCATCCCTTTTCCTGTTCTAGCAAGGGCAAGTTTTGGTACAAAAGGCGCGCATATTCCAGCAATTGCACGGTCACTTGTTGCATGCGGATGGTTTGGAATTCAAACATGGATTGGCGGATTTGCGATGTACCAAGTGCTTGGGGCACTCGGTTGGCTCGACATAGCAGCAGATACAACTGTGGTTCCGTTTCTAGGGATTACCGCAACACAGTTCGTTTGTTTTCTTGCTTTTTGGGTTTTAAACTTTCTCATCGTTTTACGTGGGATTGATTGCATCAAGTGGCTTGAGTCTTGGGCTGCGCCGTTTTTAATTGCGATGGGTCTTGCGATGTTGATTTGGGCTGCAGCCAAAGTTGGTGGAATCTCAAAAATGTTTCCACCTGCTCCTGAAAACCCTGCACCATTTTGGCCAATGTTTTTTCCGCAGCTCACTGCGATGGTCGGGTTCTGGGCGACGCTCAGTTTGAACATTCCTGACTTTACAAGGTATTGCAAATCACAAAAAGATCAAGCGCTTGGACAACTCATTGGTTTGCCAACCACGATGACGCTATTTTCGTTTATCGGCATCGCGGTTACTTCTGCAACGATCGTGATCTTTGGCAAGGCAATCTGGGATCCCGTTGAACTTGTAGGACAACTTGGCTCTACAATTGCTGTTGTTGTTTCACTCATTGCACTTACGATCGCAACACTTTCAACAAACATAGCCGCAAATGTTGTGAGCCCCGCAAATGGTTTTGCAAATATCAACCCCAGAAAGATTTCGTTTAGGACTGGGGGTATTGTGACATGCGTCATTGGTGTAGTGATTATGCCATGGCGACTCTACAACGATTTAGGAAACTATATTTTTACGTGGCTCATTGGGTACAGTGCTCTGCTGGGCCCAATTGCGGGCATCATGTTGTGTGATTATTTTCTTATTCGTAAAACAAAGCTCAGCGGCGACTCACTCTACGATTCGAAGGGGCAATATGCTGGACTTCGTTGGAGCACTATCATCGTTCTTATTGTCGCAGTACTACCGAATCTTCCAGGATTTATTAACGCTGCAACACATCACACGTATTTCCCTGCGATTTTCGATCAGATCTATAGTTACGCTTGGTTTATTGGTATCGCCATTGCAATTGTGTTGTACTGGATTATGAACATTGGAGAAAAAGATGGCTGACCTACCACAGTGCGATTACATGCCACCGAAGTACGAGGGCCCTTCAAAGGAAGAAGTAGTCAAACTTCGGGGCGAGTTTGTAACACCCGCGCTCGTGACGTATTACAAAGACCCAATCATGATTGTCGATGGACACATGCAGTATCTGTTCGATGAAACAGGCAGGCGATATCTCGATGGATTTGCTGGCATCGTTTCAGTGAGTGCAGGGCACTGTCATCCGAGAGTGATGGAAGCAGTGAACGAACAAAATGCTCGCTTACAACACACAACAACAATTTATTTACACCCCAACATCGCGAAGTTTGCTGAAAAACTTGCAAGCACATTACCCGAAGGGTTAGATGTTGCGTACTTCACAAACAGCGGTTCAGAGGCGAACGACTTGGCTATTTTGATGGCACGAGCGTACACGAAGAACTACGATGTGATTGCGCTTCGGAACGGGTATCACGGAGGATCGCAGGGAGCGATGGGTTTGACTGCACATTCGACTTGGAAATACGAAGTGCCGCAAGGATTTGGCGTGCATCACGCACAAGTTCCAGATCGGTATCGAGGACACTTTGGTTATGACGACACCGAAAGTGGTGAAAAATACGCGGAAGATGTTCAAGATGTGATACAAAGAGGCAGTTCAGGTGCAATCGCTGCATTTATTGCAGAACCAATGCAAGGCGTTGGCGGTGTGATAGAAATGCCACCGAAATATTTACAGCATGCGTACGAGTACGTTCGGGGGGCTGGTGGTATTTGCATTGCAGACGAAGTCCAAACTGGTTTTGGAAGAACTGGTGATTCGTTTTGGGGTTTTGAGAACAACGATGTCGTTCCAGACATGGTCGTCATGGCAAAAGGAATCGGCAATGGTTGTCCACTTGCTGCAGTAGTGACCACCAAAGAGATTGCACAAGCGATGACTGAGGCAATTCACTTCAATACTTTTGGTGGAAACCCAGTTTCTTGCGCTCAAGGTCTTGCGACCCTCGAAGTAATCTTGGATGACGATCTACAAGGGAATTCAAAGCGCCTTGGCGAGCAATTGTTTGCTGGGCTGCATGAACTTCAAAAGAAGTATCCTTGCATTGGAGACATTCGGGGCAGGGGGTTGATGGTTGGCGTTGAACTTGTAGAAGATGCGGATAAAACTCCCGCGGCACAGTTAACTGCGAATGTCTTCGAAACATGTAAAGACATGGGATTGATTATTGGTAAGGGTGGCTACTTTGGAAATGTTCTCCGCATCAAACCACCAATGTGCATCACAGAAGAGGATGTTGCATTTATGCTTGAAGTATTTGACGATGCATTTGCAAAGGAAACAACATAATGTTTGACACAGTCATTCAAGGTGGGACGATTTATACACCTGAGAAATCTTTTGTTGGGGATATTGGGATAGTTGGTGAAAAAATTGCAGAGATAACAGAGGGAAAAAGGCTAGAAGGCAAGCAATCGATTGACGCCACAGGTAAATGTGTGTTTCCCGGATTCATCGATCCGCATGTACATATCCATCTTCCATTTATGGGTACAAACGCAATTGATGATCACGAATCCGCTTCCAAGGCGGCTCTTGTAGGCGGTACAACTACGATCATCGAAATGATTTGTCCCGGCCCTGCAGACGAACCAGCAAAGGCGTTTGCAGAGTGGAAGGGGCTTGCCCAAGAGGGTTGTTGTTGTGATTACACTTTTCATGTAGCAGTCGTACGATTTGATGATCTAGCAAAAGAACAACTTCGGAACTTAGTAGCGAACGAAGGCGTGCAATCGTTCAAAATATTTTTGGCGTACAAGGGTGCGCTTGATATTTCAGATGAACATTTACACGAACTCATGTTGATGTGCAAAGAACTTGGCGTAACCCTAACTGCGCATTGCGAAAACGCTGAAGCGATTGATGCGAAGCAAAAACAGTTGATTGCAGAAGGAAAAACAGGTCCCCAGTGGCACGAACCATCACGCCCACGAGATGTAGAAGCAGGGGGTGTCGAACACTTATGCGAGTTTGCCAAGCAAACCCGCGCGAAAGTCTATGTTGTGCACACGTCTTGCGGTCAGGCAGTAGAGAAGGCAATGGCTGCAAAAAACCGCGGTGTTGAAGTCACAGTTGAAGCGGTTGTACCCCACCTCGTACTCGATAAAACATATGCAGAGCGGCCAAACTTTGAAGGCGCGAAGTTCGTGATGTCGCCACCGCTGCGTGACAAAGAAGAACATGCTGCACTTTGGGATGGATTGGCAAATGGATCAGTCAAAACGGTTGGAACCGATCATGCACCATTTAATTTTCACGGTCAAAAAGATATGGGAAAAGATAACTTTACATTGATTCCAAACGGTATCCCATCGATTCAAGAACGCGTTGATTTAGTGCATACATCTGGTGTGTGTACTGGAAAAATAGATCTGCAAACAATGGTTGAGGTTTGTAGTACAAATGTTGCGAAACAATTCAATATGTTTCCCAAAAAGGGTGCGATTGCGGTTGGAAGTGATGCTGACATTGTGATTTATGATGCCGATTTTGTAGGCACTTTCAAACACGAAGATGGACTATCCAACGTTGATTACTCAGGATTTGAAGGTATGGAACGCAAAGGTCGAAGCGACGCAGTTCTTCTTCGCGGCAAAATTGTTGCCAAGCAAGGGGAGTTTGTTGGTGATTCCGGCGCTGGCAAGTACCACCCAAGATGACCCTCAATCGTTATTGGAAACGAGTTTGTCGGATTGCTGCACGAAATCTTCGCCAGACCACTGGGCATCTTTTTGAACCATGCCCTCACGACGTGCTTTTGCTTCTGCTTTGGCTTTTGCTTGGCGCTGCACTAAATCTGCGTGCGTACTAAAGTATGGAAGAGATGCACCTCGGAAATCGTCCAATGTCTCAAACGAATGTTTTTCCATAAACGCTAACAAACTCTCGCTCATTTCATTGACCATGCCATACCCGTGAATCATGACACCAGTGCAAACTTGTACAGTATGACTCCCAAGTAAAATAAATTGAGCAGCATCATCCCCTGTTTCAATGCCTCCAACCCCAGAAATAGTCTTGTCTTGAAATTCATCGCGCATCATATTTGCAAGTTCCATCACCATTCGAAGGGCAATTGGACGAACTGCCTTACACGAATAACCGCCCGGAACGCTGTATCCTTCGACTGTTGGTTGTGGGCGAAGTGTTTCAAGGTCTATTCCCATCACACTTAAAATAGTATTGATCGCAACAAGACCATCAGCGCCAGCAGCAAGTGCCCGTTCTCCCGGGTCAGCAATATGTGTGACATTCGGTGTTAATTTTGCCCATACAGGAATGTCGGCAACTTCCATCACCCAACTTGTGACTTCGCTAACAATTTCAGGGTTCTCGCCCATCGCTGCGCCCATCTTTCTCTCAGGTAATCCATGTGGGCAAGAGAAGTTCAATTCAAATGCATCAACACCAACTTCCTGACACCGTTGAATCATTTCAATCCAACGATGTCGATCGTATTCTTCCATGACGGAGGCAATCAGCATTCCGTCTGGATGGGTTTGTTTCACACTGTCGAATTCTTCAAGCCACGTTTCAAAAGGTCGGTCGCTAATGAGTTCTATATTTTCCCACCCGAACACTTCCTTGGAATTCGCAGCACGCATCCGTGCATACCGAGGAGCAACATTCGTGACCTTAGAGGCATCCATACTAATGGTCTTGGCAACCACGCCTCCCCAGCCCTCATCAAACGCCTTGCGGATTACATTTGCGTTCGTTCCGGGAGGACCACTTCCAATCACAAAAGGATTCTTGAATTTGAGTCCATTTACAGTCGTTTCTAGTGTTGGCATACCACCATCATACGGCGTTGAAGTGGTACCATCTACAATTAGAATGCCTTAGCAGAGGTGGTTTTTGAAGAAACGGAGTTTGTGAATGACCCAACAGGTAATTGACCGTACCACGACCCTCGGCCGAGATACATCCTCAAAGTACAAATACGCAGGCGATCGCGTGATGACTGATGGAAATGCCATCATTTCACGAGTAGCGTACCTTGTCAATGGTGGGATTTCGATTTATACAATCACACCCTCTTCACCATTTGGAGAAGCGTGTGCAAAGATGAATGCACTGGGGGTGAAAAATATCTATGGTGTTGTTCCACAATGCTTTATGGCTTGTGATGAAGCAGCAGCTGCATCGTTCGTCCAAGGCATGGCAGCAAAGGGCGTAGGTTCTGCAACGTGCTCCTCTTCGCAAGGGATTCTGTTGATGATTCCTGAAATGTACAACGCAGCTGGGCAACTACTTCCCGTTTCGTTTTACATCGGAGCAAGAGATCTCTCGAGGCATTCACTGACAATTTTCGCGGGTCACAGTGATGTGTACGCAGTTCGAGACACTGGGATTCTCATTCTCTTTGCGAGTAATGCACAGGAGTTGCAAGATCTTGGTGCAATCGCCGAGCGTTTGAAGTGGGAAGTGAGTTTACCAATCGCTGTCGTGTATGACGGCTTTCTTACAACACATCGGCAAACACAAGTGCAGGAGTTATCAGAAGAATTTTTTTGGGAGTTTATGCCCCATGAAAAAATGGCAGTACACAAAGCTCGCTCGCTAGATCCTGCCCACCCATCAGTTTGGGGTGCGAATGAAAACCCAGACGGGTATATGCAAGCAGGTCTCGCGCAAAGGCCACATACATTAGAAGCAGCAGCAATTCTTCCAAAACTCATGAACGAGTTTGCAACACTTACCGGGCGATCCTATTCCCCATACCAATATGTTGGTCATCCAGAAGCAACCGATGTCATTGTTGCTGCAGGTAGTTCAGTGAGTACGCTCCGTTCAACTGTTCAACACATGTTGCGGAAAGATCCGAACAAAAGAGTGGGTGTTTTAGGTGTACACGCGTTTCGACCATTTCTCACAGAATCCTTTGTTTCAACACTACCAAAAAGTGTAGAGCGGATCGCAGTCCTTGATCGTTCCATGACACACACCGCTCAAGATGAACCACTGTGTGCCGATGTCCGCGCAGCGCTGATGAAAGCAGTACAAGGATTCGATGGTATGCACCTTCCTCAACTTCCAGTTGTTACAGGTGGCATTTACGGTGTGGCAGGAAAAGATTTCCATGCAGGGTCTGTGATGGAAGTGTTTTCACATCTTGAGGAGATCGCACAATCAGGAAACGTGTGGACCAATTTTACTGTTGGCGTGAATGATGATGTAATGGGTAGTTCATTACCGCAGCAACCTGTGCCAAATATTTTTGAAGGCATTGATCTTCGCCAAGGTCGAATTGTCGCCTACGGTTCTGATGGAACTGTGAGTATGGTTAAAAGCGCAGCGGATATTTATTCTCATCAGCCAAACGACAGTGAAGAAGACGACTTTCTGTTTGTGGAATCTCATGCAGAATACGACAGTAAGAAGGCGGGGGGCGTGACGGTATCGCACTTTCGAGTTTCAAAAGAAAAACTTGACGAGTGTTTTGATGTGTATAGCCCTGACTATGTTGCTGTACACCATCCTGCTCTTCTTGAAAAGCGTTCAGGAATCCTCGATGGAATCCGTAAAGGTGGAATCTTTGTAATCAACACACCGGCACCTGCAGAAGAAGTTTTCGAATCTCTTCCACTTGAGATGCAACACACAATCGTAGATCAGAAAATAGAACTTTGGGTTGTGGATGCATTTCGGATTGCACACGAACAAGGACTTGGCAAAAAGATCAGCATGATTATGCAACGTGTACTCTTTGAAAAATTCGGTCTCATCACTTCTGAATCTGCAGATACTGCGATGGAAAAGGGTATTCGCAAAGCGTTTACAAAGAAGGGCGAAGAAGTTGTCAACAAGAACATTGAGGCGTTCAAACACGCTATTGCTTCCTTAGTACAGATACCTGTTCCAGCTAAAGTTTCGAACAAACAGGTTTGTAATTCCAGCCAAGATCAGCTAGAACTGCTATGTACAGATTGTGTCCCTTCGCCAGATAAAATAGGGTTCCGAGATAGAATCCAAACACTCGGATTTGCTGGGCGCGGGAATGAAGTAACCGTTGGTGATTATTTTAATTTTGCTCGGGGGGGTGCTCGACCATCGGATACATGGAAAGGTTTGGCACGGAGTTTTGCCACTCAAATGCCAACATACATTCCAGCAAATTGCACAGAGTGTGGTGATTGTGTCTTTTACTGTCCTACTGGCGATGCACTGCAACAAGTAAGACTAACCCCAGAACAACAACAAGAGTTAGAAACCCTTCCTCTTTCTCAGGTGTACCGCAACATTGGTGGGTATGCCGTTGATGCTTCACATCACGAGTTTCCATCTTCAAAGAGAATACGCGACTTTAATGCCTACGGAATTGCTGTCGATCCAAACTTGTGTACTGGATGTAGCGTTTGTGCCGAAGCATGTCGGAAGGAAGCGATCGTAATGGAACCACGATCACCTGAGTATTACGATGAACTTGAGCATAATCGTGAGTTACTTGAAGCAGGTTGTGCACTTGGTGGAGATGTAAATACACAAGTTGATCTTACGAAAAAACGCCACAGTAATCCAGAGATGGAGCAGTTACCGAATTATGTCGGTGCTTCGGGTGCGTGTTCAGGTTGTTACGAACCACTGTACGTTTCTAAGTTTTTACAACTGTATCCTTACACGGTCATTTCCAATGCTACGGGTTGCTCGTCGATCTGGGGGTCACAAGCATATGAGACACCCTACAGCACTGATGGAACAGGGTTTGGCCCAGCGTGGGTAAACCCCTTGTTCGAGAATAATGCAGCAGTGGGTGGAGGGATGGCACTCGGTGTTGCAAATGAACATGACCAATCTGAAGTATCAAAGCAGTTTGTGCTCAAAGCAATTACACATGATGACAACTTGGCATCAACTCCAGAATTTGCAGAATTACGCAACCAACTGTTTGCGATTCAAGAATTTGACCGCGGACAGGGAACAACCCTCGAGGGTAGGTTTGCTCAAGTAGAACGAGTCAAGAAATTGCAAGATGCGATCGATTCAGTGCTTTCGCTAAAAACAAAAATGGGCACACAACTCAACGCACATTTGCAGATGTTACGTGCAACTATTTCAAGTCACCTTGATAAACAAACATTGATCGTTGGTGGTGATGGTTGGGCATTTGATATCGGATTGCAAATGATGGTGCATGTGTTGCAATCATCCTTGAATGTCACGGTAATGGTTCTTGTAACGGATGTGTATTCGAATACTGGTGGCCAGATGTCTAAGGCAACTCCCAAAGGTATGGATGCACCGTTTGCCCCTGGCGGGAAGGAGTCAGAACGATTTCCTCTTGGCCTTTCAATTGCGAATGCGAACAATGCATTTGTCGCTCAAGTCAACATGGCATATCCAAACCACATGATAGGTGCGTACAAGAAGTCTGTTGAATTTGAAGGTCCCTCTCTCTTACTCTGTTACGTACCTTGTATGACTGCGCATAAATATCTCGACAGTTTGGTGCCTGATCAAGCGAGGCGAGCGACGACTACAAGGTATTGGCCACTTTGGTCGTATGATCCTTCAACAGAAAAATGGAGCGTAGCAGGAAATCCCGAGAGTAAAAGGAGCGTTGCAAAATACGAAGGTGATTTTATCGAAGATTTCTGTAAGTACGAAGGGCGATTTCGTTCTCAGTTCAACACCGATGGCTCTCCATCACATTTGCTGAATGAACAAGTCGAGGAAAATTTACGTATTTGGAATATCCTGCAAACGAATGCAGGTATAGAACCGAGGGAGTAACAATGTTTAAAGCGATTAGCGAGTTATGGTCAGGCCGTCACGAAGAACTTTTCGAAGCAGGAACTCACGATGCAATCCGACTTCGGATGCATCGGGCGTTTTCTTGGATGCGAAAAGCTCAAGGGTTCGAAGTTCCAGAAGATGCTGACGCAAAACTAATTTTCTCTTGGATTGGCCTCAATACGTTGTACGCGAAGTGGGATAGTAATATCGATAATCGACAGCCCGAATGGCAAGTTCGAGAAGAGTTCCTTCGATGGATGGTACAACAAGATGCAACTGGTCGCGTTCAGCAGGTTCTGCTTGATAACCGAAAGCATTGCGATCGATTACTTTCTGAAGAACATTTGATCAATTCCTATTGGGGGAACCCAACAGAAGAGGAAGCCCGTAAGGCGAGAACAAAACCTCGAAAGATTGGGAAGCACTATCATGACTCAGATGAAGTCATCAAAGTCTTGATACCGCTCATTAAATGTGTTGCAATGTTACGATCTCAGCTCGTGCATGGGCAATCAACGTATGGAAGTAGTGCAAATCGAGAAGTAGTTGAAGCAGGGGCTAAAGTGATGTTCGATTTGGTGATGACACTTTTGCAAATTGTTGCAGAAGATGGATTGTGGGAGGATGATTCAGTTTGGCAACCAGTTCCATATCCACCGATGAAACCTCACTTCAGACGAGATTCCTGAATGCAAACATCGCTCATTCATGATTTTAAAATGGGTGCAATCGTTGATGTTGAGACAACATTAACAATCACCCCAAGCGGAAATGACTTCGAGTAGGTCGCCGATGTTGACAGTGCCGTCGTTGTTGATGTCAGCGTTGGGATCGTTGCCATCCCAATTGTCAATCACGATGAGAAGGTCGTTGACATTGACCGAATCATTGCCATCGAGGTCTGCAGTACAAGGAAGATGTTCTTGATTCAAGTGAGTTTCCATGTAATCAAACAAGTGGTCAATGCCTTCGTCGCTCATCACTGGGAAATGGCTGCCTGTATTGATTTCCCAAAGTTCAGCAGAACCTGCAGATGGATCTTCGCAATTTTCATAGATCCATCGTGTAGTTTCGTCAAACCAGATCCACCATTCGAAGTCAAATGAACCAGCATCGCTTGGGCTCGTTGAACAACTATTGTGTTGCGCCCAGAATTGCATGGTTGATGTCGAACTTGGATATTCGACAAGGTCAAGACCAAGATACCCACCCAGCCAAAAAATAACAGCATCCCAATTACCATGTATTTCAAGTACATGGACAGGTTCGCTTGGTTGGCAGTTTGATTCGTCTTGCCACATTGCTCCCGCGATACTAATTAAGGAAGCAAACACTTCGGGGGCGTCGCACGCAAGACGGTGCGCCATAAAACCACCGTTTGAATATCCCACTACGTGGATACGACGTGGGTCGACGTTGTAATTTTCTTTTATAGAATCAACGAGTGCAAGTAAGTAGCCTACATGGTCATTGTGGGAATCGAACATGTCACAACAGGCATCGGTCGCGTTCCAATAGAACTCACCTACACTATCTTGGCTCCCTGTTGGATTCACAAAGATGTACCCGCGATCATACGCATCGTCATTCAATGCGATGAGCCAATCGCTCCAACCTGTTGTAAAGGGGTTGTACCCATGTAAAAAAATAATTACTGGGGTTGACACATCAGGATCGTAATTTGCAGGAAGATGGATCGGAACTTGGTCGGGGGGTGTTTGATCATCCCATTGTGCTGCTGCGACACCAAATGAAGAAGCAATAAAAAGGAGGAGTAAACACTTCATGCGTTTTTTTTCAGAATTTCACTATTATTAAAAATAGAGTTTGGCACATAGAGCGTACTGCCATCTTCAGTTTTTAAATATGTCGCGTACAAGCCAATGCTCGTGATTTCGCCAGCGATTTTTCCAGAGATGATGCTGTCACCAACTTTAAATGGGCGGTTGAGCATGACAACAATTCCACCAAAGAAATTCGCAACAACATCTTTTGATGCAAATGCGATGCCAGCGCCACCAATACCCCCTATGGTTATCACCGCGTTCATATTGATTCCAAGCGATTGCAACATCACGATGAGTCCTACTACCCAAGTAACCACAACACCAATACTAGCGAGAGCTTGAATTGCGGTGGTGTCGAGTTCAATATCGTCAGTCTTGTGATGCCACGAATTCAATACTGTGGAGAATGCACGGATTCCCCTTGACACAAACCAAGTGGCAATGACTATCAGTAATCCAATTCTACCCATCGAAATCACACTGTCAATCGTGATGATTTTATCACCAGATTCAATCTGGAAAGGGGACCATTGAAAATGTTCTGTTATCCGTTGCGCCGAAAGAGTTAGTGCAATAACCCAGATTGCAACTCCAAGTGGTGTTGGAAGAGACGAACCAATCGCCGTTCGAATATCGCCAAGTGTGCCTTCGCCACCTTTGCCAAACAGTTTAGTTATCGCAAACAAAATAATGTGGAGTACAAGTGCAGAACCGAGAGTAATAGCAATAAATATAACCATGTGTGCATAATAGCAAATTGTTAGTGTAAACCGCGAATAACTCGCACTAACTCTGATGCCATTGCTTCAAGCTGATGCTGCATTTTGTCGTCCTCAATGCAGTTATCATTCGTTAGGTTGTTTTTGCAATGTCCAACAATCACATGTTGTGGGAGCACATAAGTTCCGTACGTTCCTAACATTGTTTTCAAATGATAGACACCGTTGCGACCACCAAGCCCAGAAGCTGCGCAGAGTACACCCGCAATCTTTCCCTTCCAGCAAGCATCCCACCGTTCACCTGGTTCGGGACGAGTAGACCAATCAATCGTGTTTTTTAAAATGCCCGTTAATGAACTGTTGTACTCAGGACTTGCGATCAAAAAACCGTTGTGGTTTTTAAGCAATTGTTGAAACCTAGAAACAGATTCGGGTTTGCCATGTTCTGCTTCATAATCTTCACAGTACAACGGCATTTGATACTCAAACAAATCAACAAAAGTTGTTTCTGCGCCAGCTTTTTCAGCAGCGTTCAAGGCGACTTTTGCTAGCCGTTTGTTGTACGAACCTTTACGGATGCTGCCAGAGAAGGCGAGAATTTTTGGAATGCTCATAAAGATGCTACATTCGAGGATAGATAATCGGCAACACCGTCAGCGTTTGGCTTCATACCATCATCGCCTTTGTTCCAGCCAGCGGGGCAAACTTCACCGTGTTCTTCGGTGAATTGAAGTGCATCAACCATTCGAAGCATTTCGTCAACGTTTCTGCCAAGGGGTAGGTTATTGACAACTTGATGTTGTACGATGCCATTTTTATCGATAAGGAAACTTGCACGAAGTGCAACGCCTGCATCGTGAAGGATGCCGTAATCGGTTGCTATTTGATGTTTTACGTCTGCGACCATTGGGAATCGTACTTCTCCGATTCCACCGTTTTCAAAAGAAGTATTTCTCCATGCTGCGTGTGTAAACTGTGAATCAATGGAGCAACCAATAAGTTGTACATTTCGATCCTTGAATTCATCTACCCGTTTTTCATGCGCGATAATCTCAGTCGGGCAGACGAACGTAAAATCAAGTGGCCAGAAGAAAAGAACCACATACTGCCCACGAAACTGATCGAGTGATAACTCTTGAATTGCCCCGTTTGGCATCACTGCTTGGGCGGAAAATAAAGGGGCTTCTTGATTGACTAAAACAGACATAATTGGATTCCTTATATTGAAAATTGTATTGTATCATTCCTCTTTATGAAGACATTCACGTTCATTTTATTCTTGATCATTTCCGCTCCTTCCTTTTCTCAATCGCTTCCCCATTATGAATTCCATAAACATCGCATTGGGCATAAGGATCGAGCTGAGCAACGTACAGATGAACGCGCCACATTCACATTTGAACCAATGATGGCCTGGACATATCAGCACGCGTCAAAGGTGCTGCCAGGTTCACCCCACGCCAAGGCAATTTTGTATTACGACGTTGGTGGGACTTGGACAGTTTGGAATGATTCAGAGGGCCTTGGGCAGTTTGTCTATGGAATTCAAGGAAATGTTGCAGGGGGAACACCAAGTTCACCATCTCTTTCATCGAGCCTCGGCAATCCAATGGCGATGAATAACATTTTGACGTCTGAAAAACTCGAACTAGCATCTCTGTACTGGCAACAATCGTTTTCAAATCACAAAACCCGACTTCGAGTAGGAAAATTTTTAGACGCAAGTTTTTTTGATCAAAACACAATAGCTTCTGATTCTGTAAGCGGTTTCTTGGCACAGAATTTCAACCAATCAATTACCAATCCAATGCCCGATTATGGATTTGGAATCAATGTTGCATGGGATGTAACTGAAAAAAGTGTTTTGCGTTTTGGTATCGCAAATTCTGAACCAAAAGGGGTGCGGACAACAGGGTTTGGCGGAATGTCGTGGGGACATTTGTTTTCTATTGCGGAGTACGACATCACCTCAAACCAAAAAATTGGCGGAGTTGATCGTGTTGGACATTATCGATTTATGGTTTGGCATAACGGGGCAGAAAATTCTGCTGGAACCGGCGATACGAACGGTTGGGGCTTGTTGTTCAATTGTGACCAGCAGATTTCCGATGCTATGACAATTTTTGCTAGGATTGGCGGTGGTGAAGAAGATGTAACACCATCAAATTTTAGTGTTTCAACTGGTTTTCAAGTTAACGATCCATTTGGGTTCACGAACATGACTACTGGTCTTGCATATCAGTATGCAGAATTGTCGAACGGAAACAATCATCAAAATTTAGTCGAGTGGTTTGCGAGAATAAAAATGGAGAACGGTTTAAACGTAGGTCCAGTTCTTCAATATTTTGAAGATGATGCAATCGACGGTTCATTTGTTCTTGGGTTCAGGACGAGTTTAAGTTTTTGATCGTTTTGAGGGCAATTCGTGCGACTACGAGGCTAACTGAAACCGCAACTACCATGCCGCCATACACGGTTAATTCGTGAACAATAGAATCTCCTGCGGGGAATTTTCCCGTTGCTTTGTATGTTTTTGCTAAGTCGGCGCTGTGTTTTGCTGCGTAACCAATGTATGTTGTAGAAAGAAAGCCGGGGATCATTGCAATGGATGCGTACACGTACTGTGTGAATTTTATTGTGCTTATCGAAGCAAGATAACTAAGAGCGGTAAAGTTAAAGGGTGATAAACGAAGTACTGTGATCATCTTAAAAGTGGAAACCGACTCGTTAAAGGCTTGAAGTTTTGGATGTTTGGTGAGTAGTTTCGTTACCGGTCTTCGAATCAAGTGCCTTCCAATTATGAACATGAAGAGGGTGGCGAGAACACCACCGATTGTCACCCATAACAAACCCCACCATACTCCGAAGATAGCGCCTGCAGCGAGCGCGAGTACTGCTTCAGGGAAAAACAGAGTCGTCGCTACGATAAAAATTACAATGAAAAACAGTGGTCCCCAGTAGGCGAGGTTGGAAATATATGCATCAACATCATCCATGTACGGTTCAAGTACAAAGTGAAACAAGCAGAACACGCCTACAAGGGCCACAATGAGTAAGGAGATTCGAACGGCGGTGTTGTGGAGATTAATCTTCATTGAACAGGATGGTTTCGATAGAAATTAACGTATCTGTGCCGTCTCGTCCAACGACTGTATCTTTTACAACATTTTCTGTAATTTCGTACTCTTCCTTTTTGCCCTGAAAAATAACGGTGTCTTTTCCTTCGCCGCCATTAAGAGTGTTGTTGCCTGCATTTCCTCTGAATGTGTTGTCACTGCTGTTTCCAAGGATATTCGTATTCTTGCTCCCTGTAAGTGTTGCATCAACGTAATACTGTGACTTATGTGTGTAGGGGAGTTCTTCGTTAAATTGAAGTGAAAATGTTCCGCGAAAGTTTGGATCGACGAGCGATTCGTAGCCGACCATCATTGGTGGTAAAAACGCTTCAAGTAATTCGAGCCCCTTTGGATCTTTTTCTTTGATTTCATCGCGTGTTTTTGCAATATAGATCCCCCACATGCCACCGGGGTTTTCATCAAACGCTCCCCATAATCCATAGTACGAATCAATTACAGATGCGATGTATTCTTGTGCGAGTGAATCTTCTTCCCGAAGTTCTTCTATCCATTCTTTTACAGATGGATCGATGGGAATGCCCCAGCGTCCATCTTTAAGAGATTGTATCGCTTCGGATTTGAGTTCTTTTTGATATTGTGGAAGAGCGCCGCGTTTGTATGTCCCTATTCCGTTGTCGTGAAGGAGGTGAAATATTTCTTCAAAAGCAGCGTCGCGATGTTCCCAATTGTTATTGATGTACCAGCGTGAACCATCGACTGGTGTCTCCGACTCGTACTGTGGTTGTGCATCGATGTGTGGTTCAAGACCCTCTCTATGTCTGCCTTCTGGCATCATTAACATGGCATGATTGTTTGCCATGGCGTTCGCGACTCCCGATTTGTCTTCGCCATACTTTGATCTGGGAACATTTGTTAAATAAAACTTGAGCAAATTGCGGCATCTTGCAACGGCAATATCACGAACACCCTTCTGGGCAATGATTGGAATTGGCTTGCCATTTGGCGCAATAATTTCAGTGTATTTGACAAACCCTTCTTCGCGGTATTTTGAGTCTTCCGGTAACGGTTGAATTCCGAATTGGAATGCTGAGGTGATGAGAAGTGTGATTGAAATCATTGCGATATTTTTCTTTGTAACCAAGGATACATGGTAGTAATTGTAAAGACAAACAGTACAAAGCCGGTTAGTACACAGATGAAGTGGTGTTCATGAACGAGCATAGTTGAGATTGAAACGGCGATTGCCCAGATGGTTGCAAGCAGGAACACACAGTGTCCATGGCGTCTGCCGAGGATATATGCAATAGTAAACACGTACGAAACATGCAGAGATGGGGCGTGGTTCCATCTCGAAAAGTTGTCGAGCGAAAAATAATCATAAAAATACGTGCCCCAAACACCTGTCGTTTCATATCCAGGTTCAATTGGAACAAGCACAAAAAATATTGCGGCGATCGCTGTTTGTACAAGTAATGTGCCAACTGGGGCAAACGCTTCTCTAAACGAACGAAACAGAAATGGAAATACAATGACTGCAATGTCGAGCGAGAAGTAAAGCGGCAACGCCCAGTCCTGAAATTGGATTTTTGATTCCCACGCAAAGTAGAGTGGATAGCGAATTTCTCGCATATCACTTAATTCGTGTGAGACAGTCCAGAGAAAGAAAAAAACAATGTAATAGGCGAGTGCAACCCAGATCACACTTGCCTTAGAATTTTTGTTCACGCTGTAACTGTTGTCATAGAGACATCTTCAACGGGCCGATCGCCTTGGGCGGTTTGCACAGCGCCAATTTCTCTGACAGCCTCGATACCTTCAGTTACTTTGCCAAAAGCGGTGTATTGACCGTCGAGGTGCGGGCATCGTTCAAGGCAGATAAAGAATTGGCTACCAGCCGAGTTTGGATCTTGCGAACGAGCCATGGAGAGGACGCCCTCCTCATGTTCGCGGTCATTGAATTCAGCATCTATATTCCAGCCAGGACCACCCATCCCTGTCCCATCTGGGCATCCACCTTGGATCATGAACCCAGAAATGACTCGGTGGAAGATGAGACCATCGTAGAACCCATCTTTCGCGAGTTTTTGGAAGTTTTCTGCGTGTTTTGGAGCCACATCATTCCAGAGTTCAACGGTGATTGCGCCCTTACTTGTTTCAATTGTTGCTGTTGGGTATGTCATAGTGTGGAGAATAGCACATTTGGGGGTCATGTCGGGGGTCTGACCCTCGACATGACCCTAGTTGTACGGTTTTTGTTAGGATACGGAAATGGTGGAAAAATTGCGGATACCGTTGATTGGCGGATGGGTGGAAGCAGGGCTTCCGGGCTTCCCTTCGCCAGCAGATGACTTTATTGAACGGTCGCTCGATCTAAACGAGCAACTTGTGGCAAACCCTATTGCGACGTTCTTTGTTCGGGCAAGCGGGCATTCTATGGATGGCGCTGGTATACACGACGGTGATTTGCTTGTTGTTGATCGATCTCTCACGCCAACACATGGGAACATCGTTGTTGCAATCATTGAAGGCGGGCTTACAGTAAAGCGACTTTCAAAACACGGAATGAAAGCATCCCTCATGCCAGAGCCAAGCAACGCGGATCAAGGGACATACAAACCAATAGAAATCACAATAGAAACCGATGCAACAATTTGGGGTGTCGTGACGTGGTCAATGCACAGGCTCATATGTACGCACTAGCAGACTGCAACAATTTTTACGCCTCGTGCGAACGGGTGTTCGAGCCACATCTTTCGAGAAAACCGGTGGTGGTCCTTTCAAACAATGATGGGTGCATTATTGCCCGATCTCAAGAAGCAAAAGATATTGGATTCAAAATGGGCGAACCAATTTTTAAATGCAGAGATCTTGTCAAACAACACCATGTTGTTGTTCGCTCATCAAACTTTGCACTCTATGGGGATATGTCCCGTCGCGTGATGCAAACGATTCGTTTGTTTTCACCAGATGTTGAAGTTTATTCGATTGACGAGGCATTCATTAAACTTGACGGATTGGTAGGTCGTAACTTTGAACAAGAAATGCGAAGGATGCGGGCCGCGGTTTTGCAATGGACAGGCATTCCTATTTCGATTGGTATTGGTAAAACAAAAACACTTGCAAAACTTGCAAATCACTGTGCAAAGCGAACCCCAGAAATGAAAGGCGTTGCGAAAATACCAAAAAACTCGCATAAAATGCTCCGTCTTGTAGAAGTAGGCGACATTTGGGGTATTGGAAGGCAATGGTCTAAAAAATTCCGAAACATCGGAGTGAACACTGCATTTGATTTAGTGCAAATGGAACCAAATGTTATTAAAAAAAACTTTAATATCGTTGCCATGAAAACAGCAATGGAATTACGCGGTTGCACCTATTTTCGGCTTGAACAAACTCCAGAGCAAAGGAAAACATTACTGCGATCTCGATCTTTTGCAAATCCGGTCACAACTTGGCAAGAACTCTCTGAATCAATTGCATCACATGCGACTCGCGCAGCTGAAAAATTACGCAATGAAGGACTCGTTGCCAAAGTGTTGAAAGTATTTTTTCATACAAGTTTGTTTAATTGCAAAAAACCGAGGCATTCCGCAAATGGCACTGTTGAACTTATTCCTCCAACTAATGTAACGCACACCATTATTAAGGAAGCACTCGCTCTTGCACGCCCGATTTGGAAAGAAGGGTTTGAGTACAAACGAGCTGGTGTGTGTTTTTTTGAACTTACCAAGGGGCACACACAAGCAAGTTTGTTTGAATCACATGAACAAAAGGTTCGAGATAAGCGAATGATGGAAGTGCTTGATACTGTGAACACAAACATGGGATCAGGCACACTTCATTTTGCAGCAACAGGTTTTACCAAGGTGATGCAGATGCGACAATTGCAGCGTTCACCTCGTTACACGACCCACTGGGATGAATTACCCCAAGTGGCGACATGAATATCTGTGAGGGTTGCGAGGGTGCATGAACTGCATAGTTGACAGACTTGAATCAAGACAAAAGGTAAGACTGAAGAAGGTTCAATAATGAGGCGAGCAGTAGATTGCCAACAACTTAGGAGCAATCTCATGCGTTTGATGATTCCAATTACCGTAGCGACTCTCTTCACAACAGTCTTTGCTGTAACAACACCGCCCGAGACGATCGAACTGACCGGAACAGTGCGTGATTTCAAAGAGCGCTCTGTTTGTGGAGGGCATCCAGATTTTGAAGTGTACCCATCGCGTGGGTTTGCGCAGTATTGTAAAAATATTGCCGAACAACTCGGGAGTGATGGGCTGCCAGTTTTTACAGGCAATGGTCGAAAGGTAAAATGGCAATGCAGCGATAGTAATTGGAATCCAATTTGTTGGACGTTGTATGATTGCTCGCTAGGTGACCACAATATTGTGTTTCGGGGGCCATCAACAGGCGGAATTCAATCGGCAAGCTCTTTTAACCAATGGTTTCGAGATGTCGAAGGAGTGAACATTTCAATACCACTTGCAATCACGCTTGTTCGGCAATCAGATGGAAGTTATGTGTTTGATGATTCTGAAGATCAACTCTATCAATCACTTGGTGGTTTTTTCCCGATCGAAAACCAAGGTTGGGGGAACCCCGGTGGTTCGCCAGATCGAAACTTTCACTTTACGTTTGAATTGCATACGGAATTCACCTATGACGAAAATGGGGCGCAGTATTTTTCATTCTTGGGTGACGATGATGTCTGGGTATTTATTAATGGACAACTTGTCATAGACTTAGGCGGTGTGCATGGTGCAACAGAACAGGGTGTAGATTTAACAAGGCTAAATTTAGAAGACGGAGAAACATACGCCCTTGATTTCTTCTTTGCAGAGCGACACCGCACGCAATCAAATTTCAGGTTTCAAACCAATTTACAGTTAGAAACAGCGAGTCTCCCAACAGGAGAGGACTCGTACGATTAAGCTTGCAACGCTCTTGGAAACAAAATGTTGTTTTCAAGATGAATGTGTTGATGCGTATCTTTTTCTAGAACTTCAAGTCCATGCCAGAGTGCTCGCCATGTGTTGCATGCAGCAAGTGGGGGAGTGTAATCGTCTGTAAGTTCTCGTAATCGTTCAAGTGAATTTCCAGCAGATTCATGCTCATCTTCCATGAGAGTAATTGTTTCTTGGGCAGATTCGCGGTCGCCTTTTGCAATCATCGGGAAAAGAATTTGCTCTTCCTTCATCATGTGCTCAGTTAATTCAGTTTTCAATGCTTGGAAAACGGCCACAATTTCTTGTAGGCGTTCAGGATCTTTGTCACCATGCACTTCGTTTACTCGAAGTGCCATCGCTTCAAGCCGAGGAAGTTCTTCACGGAGTGATTTGTGATAGGTCGAAACAATATATTCGATCAAATCAGTCAGAGGCGCATCTGTCCAGCGTGTTGGCTCTTCGTCAACGCCTTCAAGTTCCGTTTCAATTTCCTCGAGTACTGCATTTGCATCGAGGCCTCGTTTCTTACAAGCAACTTCTAGTGGAGCTCCGCCACCACAACAAAAGTCAATGTGATGTCGAGCAAAGACTCGAGTTGAAAGTGGGTGAGTTGAGGCGATTTCGCCAACAGGTGTTTCGATAGTAACTGTCATATCAGTAAGAACCTTTCGTTTAATATTTTGGTGCTACTTTGTGTAGTGGGACACTAACAACCCGTACTTGTGTAAATTGGCGATGTCCATCACGACCACTGTGATACCCATACCCAGAATCACATGCACCAACCCATGGCGTTCCCTGAGCGCCGCCGCATGCTTTGTTGATTCCAATCATTCCCGGTGTCAGTTTGCGTGCAATTGTAACCGCGTGTTCAGTTTCCCCGAACACTGCGCCACCTAAACCATAGGGTGTTTCATTTGCAAGTTGAATTGCTTCTTCATCGCTTGATATACGTTGGATGCAACAGATTGGCCCGAAGGTTTCATCGTGCATGATACGCATCTCGTGCGAGCAATTTGTGAGGACTGTGGGTTGGATGTAATTGCCAGACGATTCTCCTCCACAACGGAGAACCGCACCATCGGTAATCGCTTGTTTGAGTTGTTCTAAGACCATGTCGCGTTGTGTACTGTGAACCATAGGTCCGACCCGTACTGATGCATCAGTTGGATCGCCTTGTTTTAGGGCTTTGGTTTTTTCAATGACGAGGTCTTCAAATTCGTCTGCAACTTTTTCATCTACATACACGCGTTCAGTACTGACGCACACTTGTCCTGCATTTCTGAAACTGTTATGAACAGCAAAATCGGATGCCGCTTCTAAATCAGCATCATCTAAAACAATCAAAGCGTCTTTACCGCCGAGTTCCAAAATTACTCGTTTTAAGTCCGGTCCACAAGCAGTCAGAATCTTTGCTCCAACTTCTCTTGAGCCAACAAACGCAACTAAGTTAATATCAGAAGCAACAAGTTCTTTGCCTTGGTCATCTGCGCCGTGTATAACTTGAAGAACATTTTCTGGCAAAAATTCATTGAGAATGTCTGCATAGGCTTGCCCAACAAGGGGCGTATCTTCAGATGGCTTAAACACGACGGTGTTTCCAGCAATAAGCGAAGGCAAGATACATTGCTGTGGCATGAGTTCTGGAAAATTCCATGGAGTAATCGCTGCGCTTACACCGAGTGGGTCTCGGTACAGTGTTGACTTTACATTTTCATCTTCGATGATTTCAGGAGCAAATGCTTCAGCTGCATCATCAAGTTCGATGAGAAATTTTTCTGAAGTGTAACTCGCTTCGCCTTGCGCTTCGGTTGTGCTCTTGCCCATTTCAGCTGTAATCAACTTTCCAATTTCGGGGGCTTCTTCAGCAAGGCGCGCGGCAGCAGGGCGTAATAGTGCAACGCGGGCGTCTAATCCAAGATCGTTCCAAGCCATTTGAGCAGTTCTGGCGTTTGCAACTATCGCGGGAATGTCACCAATTGGGGTTACGGGCACGCTTCCAACAACTTCTCCAGTTGCTGGGTTTATTGATTCAAGCATCATCTGTGTCGTTACGCTCATGTTGCACTCCTTGTTTGCAGAACGGGCATTATATCTCACCTTCAGCTTTGAGTTCTTTTTGAGCGATGCGTTGTTTTGACCTTGCGATTGCTTTTCTGAACTGTTTTTGAAGGGCTTCTTGCGATGGAATTTCTTTGCAATAGTTCGCGACGTGGATACCAGAGTCGCCTTGTTTCCAATTACTTCCAAGTTCATCAAAAATGTTTCCATCTGTGTAGGATGGCATATTCGATTTTCTTCTTGAGCATCCGAGTTGACCAATTTTCATGCTTGCACATTTCTATGTAAAAATCACGCCTTAGAGGGTCGTCAATGTAGATTAATTGTTGAATATGTGTCCATGTCAATTGCGCAATCAGTGATTGCACAATTCGGATATCGGGAATTACTTCAGAAAAACGAATCATATTATCTATGTTTCGTTTTTTCCAGCCCCTCCCATAGTCCTCTGTCAAATGTGCACTCAGTGATTGCACAATCTGTTTCCCGTAT
>JASMLY010000052.1 GCA_030748455.1 Phycisphaerales bacterium
AATTGCATTAACTTGATCTCCAGCATCTACGTCAACATAAACACGATAGGTTAAACCTATCCCGAACTCATTGTTGAGGATATCAACAGAGATTCCTTGAAAATCTGCTGATACTGCACTTGTAAAGAGGAGTGAACTAACTGCCATGCTTACGACTGAGATTGTTTGCTTGTACATTAATAAATCCTCGTGACTATTTATGTTATCGAAAGAGTCCCTTAATCTATACACCACATATCGAACCGATAAATATACAAACTTTATGAGAATTCAAATATGAGGCATTAACTTGTTTAGTTTGGAATTGTAAAACAGCGAATATATGGAACCATCGCTGCTGAGATTGCCGTCATGTCGGTTGGAAAGTCCGTATTATTTAGCCACTTGAGTTTTTGGTACTCATCATTTCCACCAAGTTGGTTGCTGGTGGTAAGCAACCTGTAAACAAGTTCCCACGTTTTTGTGAATTCATCGAAGAGCATTGCTACTGCAACTGGTGGCGAAGCAAGTTCTAAGCCGGTTTCTTCCAACAGTTCTTTTTCGATTGTTTTTTGTGGGGAATTTTCTGGAGAAACACAACCAGCAGGCGCAAATTCCCACTCCCCTGCGTAGTGGTGAACGGTTTGGCTACGTTTGCCAAAGAGATATGCTCCATCAAATTCCGTTATTCCTTTGACTCCAAGAGTGCGAACTCCCAAGTCGTACGTTGCATTTTGCACCGCAAAGAACCGATACGAGCAAGGCATCACATGCACATTTGCTCCGCCACAACCATTTCGCTGGGCGCCTAAAACATGCAACAACGTCCCGTCAAAACATGCTGGATTGTTATTGCAGAGTTGTTCCCAGCGACAATCCACTTCTTCCATGTCCACTCCATCTGGAACGAACAAACCATCTTGCAAGTGAATCGTAGCGGGACGTTTCAGTAGCATTAACCGAATTCAATTCCTTGTGCCAGTGGCATCTCATCGCTCCAGTTAGTAGTACATGTTTGGCGTCGCATGTAGACCTTCCAAGAATCGGAGCCCGATTCGCGCCCACCGCCTGTATCTTTTTCACCACCAAATGCGCCGCCAATTTCAGCACCACTTGTGCCGATGTTGACATTTGCAATGCCGCAATCTGAACCCTCTGGTGAGAGGAAGCGACCTGCGCTTCGCATGGAGTTCGTAAAGATTGCGCTGCTCAGACCTTGGTCAACATTGTTGTGCATTTCAATTGCTTCGTCTAAATCGCTAATAGTGAAGATATATAAAATTGGCGCGAAGGTTTCGTCTTTCGTTACTTCTGGTTGAGTGCCTCTTGGAACTTTCACAATGGTTGGTTCTACGAAGTTACCTGGACGATCTGCCCATCTTTCGATGCCTTCAATGCCACCGCAAAGTATTTCGCAGCCCTCTTCTTTTGCTTGTACAAGTGCGTTGCGCATATCTTCGATTGCATACTCGGTAATAAGTGGACCCATCAAAGTAGAATCATCGAGAGGATTGCCGATTTGAACTTGCTCGTATGCCTTGAGTAAACCGTTTGTTACTTCATCAACGACTGATTCATGGCAAAGCAAGCGCCTAGTTGAGGTGCACCGCTGCCCTGCTGTTCCAACTGCACCAAAAAGTGTGCCTCTAATGACCATGTCTAAATCTGCATCGTCCATAATAATGATGGCGTTGTTTCCGCCAAGTTCAAGCAATGACTTTGCAAGGCGACCACCAACTACTTCACCAACGCGGCGTCCCATTTTGCATGAACCCGTTGCACTGATGAGTGGAATTCTTCGATCTGCAAGAAGCGGTTCGCCAACTTCTTCACGTGAGCCGAAAACTAAACCAAACACATCGCAAGGGTCTCCATTTTCGGGAGTGAAGATGTCTTGATTTCGCATTACTTCGTGTGCAACATTCGTCATTGCAATTGCAGTAAGAGGAGTTGTGCTACTTGGTTTCCAAATCATTGTGTCACCGCAAACTGCAGCAAGCATTGAGTTCCAAGCCCAAACGGCAACTGGGAAATTGAACGCAGAAATAATTCCGATTGTTCCAAGTGGTTGCCATTGCTCCATCATTGCGTGGCGTGGTCGTTCGGAAGCGATGGTCAAACCATAAAGTTGACGGGATAAACCAACGGCAAAGTCAGCGATGTCGATGCATTCGACAACTTCGCCAATTCCCTCAGCAATGATTTTTCCCGCTTCCATGGCAACAAGTTCTCCAAGTGGCCGTTCGTATTCGCGGAATGCATTACCAATTCTCCGGACGAGTTCACCACGCTTTGGTGCGGGCAACATCCGCCATTCCTTGAAAATAGCGTTGGAACGGGCGACTTGGTCGTTGTATTCCTCGTTCGTCTGCTTCCTTACTGCAGCAATTGGCTCACCCGTTGCTGGGTTGTAGGAAATAGTGTGGCGGTCGGTTGCATCAGATGGATCGACGACCCATGGATGTTCGAGTAACGATGAAAATGTTGTTGTTGTCATCCCTGTATTCTAACACACCAAGAGGTGGTATTATCCCCATATGCCACTAGATAGAAACGGAATTGCAAAGCGTGCCGCTCAAGAACTCAGAGACGGCTTTTACGTCAACCTAGGGATTGGAATGCCTACTCTTGTTGCCAATTATGTCCCCGATGGAATGCAAGTTTGGTTGCAGTCCGAAAATGGGCTACTCGGTATGGGCGAGTTTCCGACTGAAGATAATGTTGATGCTGACCTCATTAACGCAGGAAAACAAACAGTAACCGCCGTCCCAGGTGCAAGTTACTTTTCTTCAGCAGAATCCTTCGAGATGATTCGTGGTGGACACATCGATCTTGCGATTCTTGGTGCGATGGAAATTTCACAAGAAGGCGATATTGCAAACTGGATGATTCCCGGAAAAATGATTAAGGGCATGGGCGGCGCGATGGATTTGGTCGCAGGTGTCAATAAGGTTGTTGTCATCATGGATCACGTCACCCGCAAGGGTGATCCAAAACTAATTCCTGCTTGCACCCTCCCGCTTACTGGTCTTCGATGCATCGACATGATTATTACGGATTTGTGCGTCATGGAAATGAACGAAGAAAAACGGCGATTTGAAGTTATTGAACTCGCTCCAGACGTCACCATCGACGAAGTTCTCGAAAAAACCACGGCTGAAGTCCTCGTTTCCGCAACTATTTAATTACCTCCGAGGTAATTAAACGGTGTAAAAACCCTAAATTACCCTAGGAGGTAATTGTTTTTCTTGCAATTTGCAGTTATTTGTGCCATGCTAGTTGCGGGAGAAAAAGTAATTTTTCGCCTTTTGTATTGGTAGCAATGATGCTACCCCTAAGGAAAGGAGCTCTTGATGTTGACTTCTCTGATAGTTATAAGTTTAATTACCGCACCTCAACCCTATGATGCACAGGATCTTGGATGTATAAGTGACGGTCAGTGCTACGCATGGGCAATTAATGATTCTGGTTGGGTAGCCGGATATGGTGACGCACCAAATGGGATGAGCCAACATGGTTTTGTATGGAATGGGGGTAATTTAGTACATATTCTCCCACTAAATTATCCAAACGGTGGACAAGTATGGGCTTACGGAATCAATGATTATGGAGATGTTGTTGGGTATTCAAGCAATGGGGGCCAATCTATTCATGCATTTCTATGGGACGGGGAACAGATGAACGATTTAGGTGCTCCAGAGTGGGCATTTGTCGATTTCAGCAGAGCCGAGGATATTAATAACAATGGATGGGTAGTTGGAATGGCTGGAGGTGTTCCATTTGACCTTCGTGGTTTTATCAAACACGACGGTGTCTGGGATGAGATTCCAACTTTTGGTGGGAACGAGAGCCGTGCCTATGCGGTGAATGATCTTAATGAT